>DAOVTF010000107.1 GCA_030633225.1 Flavobacteriaceae bacterium | reverse complement strand
TTAAAAACTCATCCCGATAGCTATCGGGACTCAAAAATTATATTTTCTAATTATTTCTTAATATCTCCTAAAGGAAAATAAGCAAGCATATTTTCATCTAGCCATTTATTAGATTCTACAGGAGTCATTTTCCAACCAGAATTACAGTTAGATACTATTTCAACAATAGAAGTTCCTTTTTTATCTCTTTGATTTTCAAATGCTTTTCTGATTGCTCTTTTAGCTTTACGGATATATTTTGCCTCATGTACTGCTTGTCTGGTGGCATATGCAACTCCGGGTAAAGTAGCAACCATTTCAGTTATTTTTAAAGGATATCCCATTGTTTCAACAACTCTACCATAGGGTGATGTGGATGATTTCATACCTGCTAAGGTTGTTGGAGCCATTTGACCACCCGTCATTCCATAAATACCATTATTCACAAATATGATTACAATATTTTCACCACGATTACAAGCATGAATTGTTTCAGCAGTTCCAATAGCGGCTAAATCACCGTCGCCTTGATAAGTAAATACATATTTTTCAGGAAAAACTCGCTTTATACCAGTTGCAACAGCAGGTGCTCTACCATGAGCGGCTTGTTGAATATCAATATTCATAAATTCATAAGCTAAAACTGAACATCCAACTGGTGCTACGCCAATAGTATCTTGTCCAATACCCATTTCATCTACAACTTCCATAACCAATCTATGAGCTACACCATGACCACAACCAGGGCAATAACTTAATGTGCAATCAGTCATCAATTTAGTTTTTTCGAAAACTTTCTTACCTTTTTTAATTATTTCTTCAGGTGTAATAACAGTTGTCATCATTTTAGTTGTTTGAAATTAATTTTTCTTCTAATACATTTAATACTTCAGATGGAGTTGCAATCATTCCACCCATTCTACCATAATGAATTACTTTAATTTTTCCATTTACAGCCAATTGAACATCTTCTACCATTTGACCTGAGCTCATTTCTAATGATAAAATCCCTTTAACTTTATCCGCATATTTAGCGATAATTTTAGAAGGGAAAGGCCATAGAGTAATCGGACGAATTAACCCAATTTTAAAACCTTTATCACGACCTAGTTGAATTACTTTTTGACTTATTCGAGCGCTACTTCCGTAAGCAACCATGATATAATCAGCATCCTCACATTGAATTTCTTCGTATCTTATTTCATTATCTACTATAGTTTGATATTTTTCCTGTAAATGGATGTTGTGCCGTTCATGTCTTTCAGGATTTAAATCTAATGATGTAATTATATTTCTACTTCTTGTTTCTGGTTTACCTGTTGTAGCCCAATCATCATAACGATTGATTACCTCTTCATCTGATAGTCTCTCTTTTTGTTTAGGTAAGGCAACTTTTTCCATCATTTGCCCAATAGCACCATCGGATAAAATCATCACTGGATTGCGATATTTAAAAGCTAAATCGAACCCTAGATCTACAAAATCTGCCATTTCCTGAACCGTTGAAGGAGCTAAAACAATCATTCTATAATCACCATGACCTCCTCCTTTTACAGCTTGAAAATAGTCAGATTGCCCCGGTTGAATCGTTCCTAATCCTGGTCCGCCACGCATTACATTAGCAATTAAACATGGTAATTCAGAACCTGCCATATAAGATATTCCTTCTAATTTTAAACTAATCCCAGGACTTGAGGATGATGTCATTACTCTTTTTCCACAAGCTGCAGCGCCGTATACCATATTGATTGCTGCCAATTCACTCTCAGCTTGAAGCACTTGCATGCCAGTCCTTTTGTGAGGCTCTTCATGCATTAAATATTCAATTACTTCAGATTGCGGAGTAATAGGATAACCAAAATAAGCATCAGCACCAGCTCGAATAGCTGCTTCAGCCATAGCCTCGTTACCTTTCATTAATTTTATTTCTTCCATTTTAATGAGACTTTTAAGATTGGTGAGATTCCTTTTCTGGTTTAAATTGATATACTGTTATACACATATCTGGACAAACTAAAGCACAAATTTTACAACCATTACACGCATCATGATTTGCAGGATATGCAGGGTTATAACCTTTAGCATTTACTTGTTCGTGAAGTAATAATACATCAGTAGGGCAGGCAACTACGCATAGGTCACAACCTTTGCAAGCTTCGGTATCTATTACTACAGCACCTCTTACTTTTGGCATAGAATGACAGTTTTAAATTAATAATTCAAGACATTTTTGTCTTTGCGAAATTAAGAACTATTTTTTTGATAAAAAATGATTAAAATCAGTGTATTAATGTATAATCAAAAAATAAAGACACACTAAATGCACTTTTTTTGATGAATTCTTAATTTTTAAGATTAAAAATATTTAGAACAATGGTTTAAATCGTTGAGGATCGTATTCGTTCATTAATTGGTAAATTGCTTCAAAGATATCTTCAGTACTACGGTTTGAAAAGTAATCTCCGTCAGTTCCGTAAGCCGGTCTATGCGACTCAGAACATAAAGTAATAGGTTTGCTATCTAAGTATTGATATGCATTTTGAGTAGTTAAGACTTCATTCATAATATAAGCAGAAGCTCCTCCAGGCACATCTTCATCAATAACCATTAATCTATTGGTTTTTTGAACACTTTTAACAATATCATGCGAAATGTCAAAAGGCATCAAGCTTTGTATATCAATAACTTCACAGTTAATATCAAATTGTCTTAATTGCAAGGCAGCATCTTCAACCAATTTTAATGTAGAACCATAAGAAACAATTGTAATATCGTTCCCTTCCAAAATAGTTTCTACCACACCCACAGGAGTTTTAAAATCTCCAAAATTAGTAGGTTGTTTCTCTTTAAGTCGATAGCCATTTAGATTTTCAATAATCAAAGCAGGATCATCACTTTCCATCATCGTATTGTAAAATCCAGCAGCTTTGGTCATATTTCGTGGTACTAAAATACAAATACCTTTTAATAAAGTTGTGATTCCTCCCATTGGAGATCCAGAGTGCCAAATTCCTTCTAATCTATGACCTCTAGTTCTTATTATCATTGGAGCTTTTTGTCTTCCTGCACTACGATAATGTAGTGATGCTAAATCGTCACTTAAGGTTTGTATGGCATATAAAATATAATCTAAATATTGTATTTCAGCAATAGGTCTCAAACCACGCATTGCCATTCCAATACCTTGACCTATAATAGTGGCTTCACGTATACCGGTGTCTCTAACTCGAATTTCTCCAAATAGTTCTTGCATTCCTTCCAGACCCTGATTTACATCTCCAATATAACCTGTGTCCTCACCAAAAATTAATGAATCGGGATGTCTAGAAAATATTTCTTTAAAATTATCTCGTATAATAGTTCGAGCATCTACATTTTTTGAACCCTCATTAAAAATAGGTTTTACTTCTTTAATTTTTATGGCGGCTTTCTTAGATTCGCTATACAAATGTGAGCTATATCGTGTTTTATAAATTTCTTTATAGTTTTTGATCCATTTTTGTAAAGCAACTTTGGAAGTAAAGTCTTCCTCAGTTAAATATCGTAAAATTTTACGTGCGTAAACTAAATTAGTTCTTACCTGTACCTCGTCATCTGAAGTAAATTCTTCTATTAATTTGTTTATAAAAACAGAATTTTTTGAGCTTTTTGCAACTTCTTTTAGAAGAATTAATAATTCAGATCCAGCTTTTGAAATGGGGTTTTTAAAATTATTCCATGCATTTCGTTTTGCTAGTCTAGTTTCGTTTTTAGCCTCCTTTTCAATTGTTTCAAGTTCAGATTCAGTATTCACAAAACGAAATACATTGCCATCGCCATCTTCAATTTTGTAATTTAAAATCCATTCACGCATTACAGTATTACAATCAATACTTTTTTCATAATCTAGACGCTCTTTACTCTTGTATCTCTCGTGCGAACCTGAGGAAGAATGCCCAATAGGTTGCATCAAATCTATCACATGAATTATTACTGGAACATGCTCATTACGTGCAATTTCACTTGCTTTTTCATAAACATTTATTAATGCAGGATAATCATTTCCTTTAACAGTAAAAATTTCAAAGCCTTTGTTATTCTCATTTCGCTGAAAGCCTTTTAATACTTCCGAAATGCTTTCTTTTGTAGTATGGTATTTTGCAGGCACAGAAATACCGTATTCATCATCCCAAATACTAATAACCATTGGCGCTTGCAGAACTCCTGCCGCATTTATAGTTTCCCAAAAAAGACCTTCACTTGTACTTGCATTACCTATTGTACCCCATGCAACTTCGTTACCATTTTTTGAAAAATTAGTAAAGTCTTTTACACCTTTTTCATGACGATATATTTTAGATGCTTGTGCTAAACCAAGTAGACGAGGCATTTGACCAGCTGTACAGGAAATATCTGCACTCGAATTATTTTGCTCCATTAGGTTCTTCCAAGTTCCATCTTCATTTAATGAATGAGTTGCAAAATGATTATTCATTTGTCTTCCTCCAGATTCTGGGGCATTATTAATATCAGTATCACCATAAAGATTGGCAAATAATTGTTGTGGAGTTAGCTCTCCAATAGCCATCATAAATGTTTGGTCACGATAATAACCAGATCTCCAATCACCTGTTTTAAATGCTTTTGCCATAGCTAGTTGCGGCATTTCTTTACCTGCACCAAATATCCCAAATTTAGCTCTTCCTGTAAGCGCCTCTCTTCTGCCAAGCAAACTACACTCTCTACTAACTAAAGCAGTTTTATAATCATTTAAAACTGATTTTTTGAATTGTTCAAAAGATAGATTATTGGGAGTTTCAATTGCTTTTTTTATCATGTGTATATTGCCTTTTGGAGTTCTGCGAATATACAAAATTTAAAGCAGTTTTTTTTGAATGTTAACTGTATGAAAGCTAATAAGATATTATTCTTGGCGTTTTGATTAATGATAATAAATTAAAAAAACATATTAATTTTTGAAGATTATTTAATAAAACTTTTAATAAAAGCCTCTTTTTATGAAATTATAAACTTTACCTGGATTAACCGTTAGAACAAATCTGATTTTAGTTTCGTAATTTGGTAAGCTTGGTTCAAAACCTAAACTTGATTGTAACGGGAAATAGAATTCTAAAAAATTATGAATAAAGTTTAAACGAATACCACTATCATATCTAAAATAAGCATTTTGATTTTGGTTTTTTATAAATCCGGCATCAGCATAAAATTCAATCCATCGCCAAATACCAATACTTGCATTTGAAGTTACTAACCATTGATTTGCATATTGCCTTTCAAAGATTGATTTAAAACCTCCTTCGGCAATAATAATTTCTTGGCTAAAAAAGCCAGAATCTTCAGATCTTCCCAAATAACTATAATCAAATAAATAATCGCTAGGTCTATCTAAAGCAAAACTAAAGAAATCGCTTTCGGTTTTATTAAACAAAAAAGTACCTGCAAAAAGACGAAAATCAAATTGCCGATCTTTATTGGTTAGTTTTCTGTATCTAATATCTACTGAAAGTTTACTAAAATTTTTATTATATTGAAAATCAGCAAAATATCTCAAATCATTAATAATATTTGGCCTTGAATATCCAAATCGTAAATCAAATACATTATATTTATAAGTTTCAGGATTATCAGGAAATAGAGGTATTTCTTTATCTACAACAACGTATCTCGCGAGTAAAGTTTTACCTCCAACATCTCTTAAGCTTTTTCTGTTAAAATCAATTTGAACAAAAGGAGTAAATTTTTTAAATGTTAAATCTTCATCATAATGAGATTTACTTCCTGATAGACCTGCACGATACCGATAGACAATAGAATTTTGTGGTAAAAACTGATAAACAAGTGACATTGAGCCTGTTAATGTTTTGCTTTTAAAACCGTATGTTGGCGTAATATTAAACAACCATTTTTTCTTAAATAATGCTTGATTATATAATTCTGGTCCTATAAGTATACCATCGTAATAGTTATATTCAAAAACTACATTATAGAAAATTTGATTGTAATAGGGGTCTTCAACATCTTTAAAAAAAGTAAATTTAAGAGGTCTATTTAATAATTTTTTATCTATTTTTTTCCAATTATTTCTTAGATTTATTTCTGGAGTTAGATATTCATAATTCAAAGCTAATCTATCAATATCGTTTTTTGAAACAGTTATAACCTTAACACTGTCAATTGGATTAAGCCATTTTTTAAATATAATTTTCTTTTTATTTACTCCATATAAAGTAATTGGAGCTCTAAAATCACTTAAATTTTTTATGTGGACTATGACAGAATCATCTTGTTTTTCAATTTGGTCTATAGTATAGTCTAACTTTTTTTTGGTTTGAATATAATCTCCGAAGAACCAATTTAAGTCTTTGTCAGTTTTTGACACTAAAATTTCATTAAAATCTTCACTATCAGAGAGTTTTAAAACATTGTTATCATAATATTGTTCCAAACTTTGTTTTATAATGCTATCATTTAAATATTCATTTAAATATCTAAGGCCTAGACCAGCTTTGTATTTATTAACAATTTTACGATTAAAATTTGATAATGAATCGGATCTTGTAATTAACGATTGATCAAGATTTTTTCTACCGGCAAATTGATAGACAAATGGATATTTTTCATTAAAATCTAGTTTAGATATATTGTATCTTTTTATCCCCCAAATTTTTGAAATATTGCCAATTGCCATAATTTCAGGATAGTAATGTTTTACATATTCTGTCATTAAAAATATTTGGATACCATCACTTAGCCATGCGTCTTCTCTTTTATTTACAATTATTGTGTTTTCAATAAACCGATTAGTAAAAGCTTTAAACATTTTTATATCCCATTCAAAAACATCAGAAAAAGGTGTTAGAGATTTTGGTAATTGATTAAATCCGTAAACTGGGTTTTTCTTATAAGTTGTTTTGTTGATCAATAATTTTTTATGAGGGTATT
>DAOVTF010000196.1 GCA_030633225.1 Flavobacteriaceae bacterium | reverse complement strand
TTACCAAACCTAAATTTGATCTTACATTAAAGCTCGTGTTTCCTAGTCCTAAAATATTCACATTCCCAATATTAATATGGATAAAAACAGATCCTTCAAATTCATTTATTTTAACAATACCTTCCTCTACCTTTAATGTTAAATCTCCTTCAAAGTTATTAGAATAAAAATTTCCTTGAGTAAATGAAATTTCAATTTTTTTATCTTTTGGAATGCTAATTTTATGTGAAGAATATATTGGTTGAACCACACATTGTTTGTCTAACTCAAATTCATTCTCTACAATATTATTATCAATACTGCTAATATAAATAACTCCTTTGTATTCTTCTAAATTAACATTTGAAAATGAAATATTTTTATTTTCTGAAACTACCTCAATCTCATTACTAACTTCAGAAGTTATCAATTCAATCTGATCTATCACATTAAACTCTATAATTATTTTGTCAGCTTTAGATAAAATTGATTTTTTAAAAATATTTTGGGCAAAAGTATTTGCGGTAATAAAGAAAAGGGTTAAAACAATTAACCCTTTTCTTAACCGATAAGAATTATCTATTCTAATATTGTTGCCTTTTTGCTTCAATACTTAAAGTTGCGTGTGGAACTAATTTTAAACGTTCCTTTTGAATTAAATCACCTGTTACTCGGCAAACACCATAAGATTTATTTTCTATTCTTAATAAAGCATTTTTTAAATCGCGAATAAATTTTTCTTGCCGTATTGCCAATTGTACATTTGCTTCTTTTGACATAGTCTCTGAACCTTCTTCAAAAGCTTTAAAAGTTGGTGAAGTATCTTCAGTTCCATTGTTACTGTCATTTTTAAATGCACTCTCAATCAATGATAAATCTTCTTCTGCATGACTAATTTTTTCTTCAATGATCAATTTAAACTCCCCTAAATCCTGATCTGAATATCTAACCTTGTTATCGCTCATAATTGTTAAATTTTTTCTAGTAATAGTTCTGTATCTACTTTATCAAATACTATACTATTCCCATTAATTATTTCATTTTTTAATATTAACTCATTAGTTAATGTTTCATTCTTTATATATGTTGCGTTTGATTTAACTGCTTCATCAATTACACCATCTTTTTTTATTGTTAGCTTTATTTTATCTGTTACTTCAAAGCCTTTTTCTTTTCGTAAATTTTGAATTCTATTTATCAATTCACGTGCTATTCCTTCATTTTTAAGCTCCTCATTTAATGAAACGTCTAAAGCTACTGTTAAATTGCCTTGATTAGCCACTAACCAACCTTCAATATCCTGCGTTGATATTTCAACCTCCTCTATTAATATTGTTTGCGCTGTACCATTAATATCAATATCCAATTGTCCGTCTAATTCAAACTTAGCAATATCTTTATCAGATAAGTTCTGAATTGCCGAACTTACTAAACGCATATCTTTACCAAATTTTGGACCTAAAATCTTAAAATTAGGTTTGATATTTTTTATTAAAATTCCAGATGCATCGTTTATCAATTCAATTTCCTTAACATTTACTTCTGAAATTATTAAATTTGAGACAGCTTCAATATCATTTTTATCCTGTTCATCTAAAACAGGTATCATGATTCTTTGCAAAGGTTGTCTAACTTTAATCATTTCCTTTTTTCGTAAAGACAATACCATAGAGGAAATGGTTTGTGCTTTTTGCATTTTTCGCTCTAATGATGCTTCAATTAATGACGCATCAGCCTTTGGAAATTCATCCAAATGTACTGAACTAAAACTATTTTGCGAAGTGGTTTTTGTTAAATCTCTGTAAAGATTATCCATAAAAAATGGAGCTATTGGAGCTGATAGTTTAGCTACTGTTAACAAGCATGTATAAAGTGTTTGGTAGGCCGAAATCTTATCTTGTTGATAATCTCCTTTCCAAAATCTTCTTCTACTTAATCTAACATACCAATTACTTAAATTTTCGCTAACAAAATACTGTATTGCCCGTGCAGCTTTTGTAGGTTCATAATCG
Organism: Flavobacteriaceae bacterium; assembly: GCA_030633225.1. Lineage (GTDB taxonomy): Bacteria > Bacteroidota > Bacteroidia > Flavobacteriales > Flavobacteriaceae > Lutimonas. The sequence continues at coordinate 2,720 of DAOVTF010000196.1, read as the reverse complement.
TTATAATACTTTTCTACATTGTCTATCAATGAATTCAATTCTGATAAGATCCACCTATCAATTTCAGACCTCTTTTCATTGACAATATCGTCTTCTGAATAATCAAAATTATCAATATTGGCATAAAGTGTAAAAAATGAATATGTATTGTATAAAGTTCCAAAAAATTTTCTTCTTACTTCTTCAACACCTTCCAAATCAAATTTTAAATTATCCCATGGATTTGCATTTGATATCATATACCAACGGGTAGCATCAGGCCCATACTTTTTCATAGTCACAAAAGGGTCAATCGCATTACCTAAGCGCTTTGACATTTTCTTACCCGTTTTATCAAGAACCAAACCATTGGAAACTACATTTTTATATGCTATGGAATCAAAATTCATTGTAGAAATTGCGTGCAAAGTATAAAACCATCCCCTGGTTTGATCAACACCTTCCGCAATAAAATCAGCAGGAAAGAATTGATTACTATCTATTTTTTCTTTGTTTTCAAATGGATAATGCCATTGAGCATAAGGCATTGCACCAGAATCAAACCAAACATCAATCAAATCTGATTCTCTTTTCATTGGCTTTTCTGAAGGAGAAGTCAATATAATTTTATCAACAATATTTTTATGCAGATCAATTTTTGAATAATTTTTATCGCTCATATCTCCAACAACAAAATCATCAAAAATATCATTGTCCATAAAACCTATTGAAACTGATTTTTGCATTTCAGCTTTCAGTTCTTCAATGGATCCAATTATAATTTCTTCTGTTCCATCTTCAGTTCTCCAAATAGGCAGTGGAGTTCCCCAAAAACGTGAACGAGACAAATTCCAGTCATTTGCATTTTTTAACCAATTACCAAATCTTCCATCACCAGTAGATTTTGGTTTCCAATTAATGGATTGATTCAATTCATACATTCTATCTCTTTTATCAGTCACTTTGATAAACCAGGAATCTAACGGATAGTATAAAATTGGCTTGTCTGTTCTCCAACAATTTGGATAACTATGCTTGTATTTTTCTACTTTAAATGCTTTATTTTCTTCTTTTAATTTGATTGCAATTTCTACATCAACTGATCTTTCTGGAGCTTCTCCATCTTCATAATATTCATTCTTAACATACTTACCAGCATGTTCCCCCATATATTTATTGAATTTCCCTTGAAGATCAACTAAAGGTACCGGGTTATTATTATCATCTAATACTAACATAGGCGGAACCTCTGGTTTCGCCTGTTTAGCAACCATTGCATCATCTGCACCAAAAGTAGGTGCGGTATGAACTATTCCCGTACCATCTTCGGTTGTAACAAAATCACCAGCTATAACTCTAAAAGCATTTTCAGCATTTTGATATGGCAAAGCATAAGGTAATAATTGTTCGTATTTTATATTTAATAAATCTTGTCCTTTACACGTATCAATTATAAAAAATGGTATTTTCTTATCTTCTTTTTTATACAAATCTATCTCCTCTTCATTTTCAACTTGAATAAATTTTTTACCAAACTGTTCATTTACTAATGCTTTTGCTAATACCACATTAATCGGATCGAAAGTATATTGATTGTATGTCTTAATAATTACATAATCAATCTTTTTTCCAACAGTAAGTGCTGTATTTGAAGGCAATGTCCAAGGTGTTGTTGTCCAAGCCATCAAATAAATATCACCTTTTATTTTTTTTAAGTTTTCAGGTAACGAGCTCTTTGTTGTTTTAAATTGTGCGACAATTGTTGTATCTGTAATGTCTTGATATGTTCCAGGTTGATTTAATTCGTGAGAGCTTAAACCTGTACCTGCCTTTGGTGAATATGGTTGAATGCTATAACCTTTATACAATAATTTTTTATTGTACATCTGTTTTAACAACCACCAAAGGGTTTCCATATATTTAGGTTCGTAAGTCACATAAGGATCTTTCATATCAACCCAGTGTCCCATTTTACGAGTAAGCTCTTCCCAAACATCTGTATAACGCATTACTGCCTTTTTACAAGCTTGATTATACTCTTCAACTGTAATTTTAGTACCTATATCCTCTTTGGTAATTCCTAACTCTTTTTCAACTCCTAATTCAATTGGTAAACCATGGGTATCCCAGCCTGCTTTTCGAGGAACTTGATAACCTTGCATAGTTTTATATCTACAAAAAATATCTTTAATAGCTCTACCCATCACATGATGAATTCCTGGTAAGCCATTTGCAGATGGAGGCCCTTCAAAAAAAACAAAAGTTTCACTTCCTTCTCTTGAGCTTAAACTTTTTTCGAATATATCATTTTCTTCCCAAAATTTAAGGGTTTCATCTGCTACTTCAGTAAGGTTTAATCCTTTATATTCTTTGAATTTTTGACTCATTTTTTACTGCAAAATCTGTTAATTTTGCAAAAATACATAATTTCTTAGTATTTACGTATAATACAACTAAAAAAGCACTCTATATTCAAGAGTCTTTATAAAAAAAGTAGTTACTTTTATCTAGTTATTTTCTAATTACCAAAAATTCAGTTCTACGGTTTTCTAGATGCTCAAGTTCAGAACATTTTTCCCCATTTGAACATTTTTTTAATAGTTTAGATTCTCCGTATCCTTTACCGGTAATTCTTTTATAATCAACTCCAAGAGCCAACAAGTAATTTACAGTTTCCTGGGATCTTCTTCTTGATAATTGCATATTGTAACCATCAGGTGCTCTTGAATCAGTATGTGCAC
>DAOVTF010000226.1 GCA_030633225.1 Flavobacteriaceae bacterium | reverse complement strand
ACTAGCAATAAAGACAAAATAATTACTGCTGCCAATCAAACTGAAAAGTATCTACCGCTATTAAAAGCTAAAAAAGTGGCAATTGTTGCCAATCAGACTAGTGTAATTTTTAAAAACGAAAACAATGAGCATGTGCATTTGGTAGACACCTTACTTGCATTAGGTGTAAATATTGTCAATGTTTTTGCACCAGAACATGGATTTAGAGGAAAAGCAGATGCAGGAGAACAAATTTTAGATGATGTAGATGTTAAAACAGGTTTACCAATTATTTCATTACACGGAAAAACAAGAAAACCATCACCAGAGATTCTCAAAAATATTGATATAATTGTGTTTGATATTCAAGATGTTGGAGTTAGGTTTTATACCTATATTTCAACTATGAGCAATGTGATGGAAGCTGCAGCTGAAAATAATGTCCCGGTAATAGTCTTAGATCGTCCAAATCCAAATGGACATTTTGTAGATGGACCAACCTTAGAAATTGAACACAGATCATTTGTAGGATTTCATCCTATTCCACTTGTTTACGGAATGACCATTGGTGAATATGCAAAAATGGTTAATGGTGAAAAATGGCTAAAAGATGGTATACAATGTGATGTGACAGTAATACCTTTAAAAAATTACACACATAATAGCACCTATCATTTACCTATCAGACCTTCGCCAAATTTACCTAACGATAAATCTATTAATTTATATCCCGGTTTAGGTTTTTTTGAAGGAACCATAATCAATGCGGGTAGAGGGACAGAGCATCAATTTCAACGTTATGGTGCTCCATTTTTTCCAAAAACTAAATTCAACTATACTCCAAAACCAAATTTTGGTTCAAAATATCCAAAATTTAAAGGCGAGCTATGTTATGGTGTTGATTTGACAAATACACCAAGGTTAAGTAAAGTTGATATTTCTGGGTTGATTGATGCTTATCATAAAACACAAAAAGACAAAGATTTTTTTGGTAAAACATTTACTGTACATGCTGGAACCCTAAAATTTCAGAAACAAATTGAAGCTGGAATGAGTGCTGAAGAAATTAGAGCAACTTGGCAAAAAGATGTTGAAAAGTTTAAAAATATTAGAAAGAAGTATTTGATATATGATTAATTTTAGGTTCTTTCTTTATTTAGGTAATATTTAAAAATTATTATCACTCCTTAATTTGAACCACCATATCAATCTCACAGGCAATATTTCTTGGTAACGAACCCATTCCTACAGCTGCTCTTGCATGCTTTCCTCTTTCTCCAAAAACTTCAACCATCAAATCAGAAAAACCATTAATTACTTCTGGGTGATTTATAAAATCAGAATCAGCATTTACCATACCGAAAACTTTTACAATTTTTTCTATTTTATTTAAATCGCCTATTTGCTCTTTTAAAACAGATAATTGTGTTATTGCAACCAGTCTGGCAGCATCATAACCTTGCTCAACAGTTAAGTCTTTACCTAGTTTACCGGTTATTAGATTTCCATCTTTGTCACGCGGACCTTTACCTGATAAAAAAATTAGGTTTCCTGTTTGTACAGCATTCAAATAATTGGCAATAGGTTTACCGGATTTTTGCAAGGTTATATTTAGTTCTTCAATTCTTTTTTCAACATCATAATCATATAAATCCTTTGTTTGAGAATTGATTATATTAAAAAAAGATGATAAGAAAAACCCTATAACGAGAAGATATTTCATTTGATTATGATTTATATGTTTAATATTTCATTAAAAATACAATTATTTGTTTAAAAATATATATTAATTTTAGCTTTCTAAAAATCAATCTTTATGAAAAAAATATTATTTTCTTTAACTGTTTTATTTTTTATCAATTCTGCTTTTTCACAAACCAAAGAGCAAATAGAAATTCTTGATAAATACTATCAAAAAACATTAGATGAATGGCATATTCCAGGAATGGCCATTGCAATTACTACTGGAGATTCTATTATTTTTAGTAAAGGTTATGGATATGCCAATTTAGAGAAAAAAACCAAAGTTGATGGTAATACTTTATTTGCAATTGCTTCAAATTCAAAAGCTTTTACTTCAACTTCTATAGCTCAATTGGTAGAACAAAAAAAACTAAATTGGAGTGACAAAGCTATTAGTCATTTACCTTATTATAAATTATATAATGATTATACCACTCAAAATGAAACTGTTGAAGATTTACTATCACATAGAAATGGGTTAGTAACTTTTGGTGGCGATCTATTATGGTACGCTACAACCAAAACTCCGGAAGAAATAATTTCTGCACAGCAATATTTAAAACCAAAATATGATTTTCGAACTCATTTTGGATATTCGAATATTGGATTTTTATCTGCAGGAAAAGTATTAGAAAAAGTTACAGATACAACATGGGCTACCTATGTTTCTACTCATTTTTTAAAACCATTAAAAATGAATAGAACCTTAACCTCAACTGATCAAATTAAAAAAACCAATAATATTGCAACTCCATACTTCTATGAAAATGGGAAACATAATGAACTGAAATGGGTAAATTGGGATAATATTGCTCCTGCAGGAGCTTTGATATCATCAGTAAATGATTATTCCAAATGGTTGCAATTAAACTTAAATCAAGGTACATTAAATGGAAAAACATATTACAGCAAAAAAACATATAATAAACTTACTTCAGCGCATGTAAATTTGAATGTTAATCCTAATGATGAAAAAGTTCATTTTAAAGCCTATGGATTAGGCTGGGCAATACAAGATTATCAGGGTTTTAAGATTATTGGTCATGGAGGTGGTTATGATGGAATGATCTCAAAATCTACTTTTGTACCTGAAAAAAATATAGGAATAATTATTTTAACCAATAGCCTAAGTTGGGCTCCGGGTGCTTTAATGTACAAAACTTTAGATGTGTTATTAGCCAATAAACTTGATGGAAAAGATTGGAGTGCTAACTACTTAAAATACAAAGTAAAACAAGATAGTACGGCAGTTTCTGGTTTCGCAAAAAATGAAGCTCTTAGAGGTCAATTAAACAGTAAACCACTAGCCTATAAGGATTATAATGGAACATATTCTGATAAAATATATGGAGATGTTATTGTCTCTACAACTAATGGTAATCTAAATTTCAAAATGGTAGATACTCCAATTTATAATGCAGAATTAAAGCATTGGAATCATCATATTTTCACATTTCGTTTTGACAAAAATTTAAGTTCCTTGCCTCAAGGAAAACTTTGGTTTGATCTTGATAAAAATGGTAAAGTTGAAAAGTTACATATTGATGTACCAAATCCGGATTTTTATTTTACTGAATTTGAGTTTATAAAAAATAAATAGTTAGCATTACAATGGTAATTTCATTTTCAATTCTTCCACAATATTAAAAACTGCAGGGCATATTTCGATATTGTTTAAGGTCAAATTAGTTATCTGGATAAACTTTTTACGGTTGGTATGTGGATATTCACCACATGCTTTTGGACGTACGTCATAAATAAAACAAGAATTATCGGTATCTAAAAAAGTACAAGGTGCACTTTGTAAAACCATAAAATCATCATCGTCTCTTTGCAAATATTGCTCAATAAATTTCTGTTCTTTCATTTTTAAATATTTGGAAATTCTAGCAATATCTTTTTCAGTAAATATCGGACTTGTAGTTTTGCAACAATTGGCACAAGTCAAACAATCGGTTTTTTGAAATTCTGTATCATGAAGATCTTGCATTAATAAGTCCAACCTTTTGGGCTTTCTCTTCTTTAATTTTGCAAAGTACTTTTTATTTTCAATTGCTTTTTCCTTTGCTTCTTTTGGCAATTGTGATAAAATTTTATCCATTTTTTTTATTTTCTGAATTCAAAATTAATATATCTTATTCATTATCCTATTAAAATAGTTATTTTTGCGCCTCAAATTTCTTATTACATGAATATTCAACAAACATTAAATAGGGTAGTTAAAAAAGCAATAAAACAAATCTATGATACTGAAATTCAAAAATTAGAATTTCAAGAAACTCGTAAAGATTTTGAAGGCGATATTACTATTGTTGTTTTTCCATT
>DAOVTF010000084.1 GCA_030633225.1 Flavobacteriaceae bacterium | reverse complement strand
GCCATTGCAAAAGTGAATGGTATGTTAGGAGAATCAAATCCATTAAAACAAAGAGCAGCATTTTACTATTTATTAGCGGATCATTTTGGAAAATAATTCCAGTGCAAGAAACTAAAAAAACTCCAAGAAATTGGAGCTTTTTTTATAAATTGAAATGCCGTTTAAATACCTAAATTGGTCTTTATTTCTTTTGAAACAGCATCTTTATGAATCATTACTGAAATAGATTTTAATCTCATATAACTTTCTGAAATATAAATATAACCACCATTTGCAACATCAGTTCCCCAAGAGTTTTTAACTTTGTAATACTTATTTCCTTTTTGATCTTTCATAATGCCGGTAATGTGCATTAAATGATCATCAGTAGTATTAAAATTTTCAAATTCCGTTTGACGATAATCAGGCGTAACAACCATTTCATCAATTATTTCGTTTAATCCTTTTTTATTATTTTCTATATTTTTTGCAACAATGGCAACGCCAAATTTTTGAGAAAAACTTGGTTCAGAAACATCAATATCTAATTCAACTGTATACCCATTTTTTAATGCATTATCAATAATGTTCATATATTCATTTAATGGAAGATTATAAAAATATCCATTAGAGAAATTATCAGGAATGTCTAATATAAACTTTGAATAATAAGGATGTTGTGTGAAAGAAGTTATTGTTATATAATTGTTTGGATTTAATTTTGTAAAAGCTAAAAACTCTTGAGGTGTATAGGTTTTTCCATTATAATTAAACGAGGTTAAAGGAGTTCCAATATTTTTATTTAAAATAGTTTTAGTTGGATCTTTCCAATCTGTAACTGTAGAATCTTTATTAATATATTTATCTAAAACATCTTTGATCTCAGGAACAACTTTACTGTGATTGTACGCAATCTGTTCACCAAATAAACCTGTAAATGCTTCTTGAGGTACTAGTCCGTTCAATCTTGCTGAGTTCATTAAGTCGTGTGCTAAACCACCTTCGCTAAATTGTGCATTTCCTTGTCGCATAACATAATTCCAAGCTTTGTCATCATAAGTAGTTCTAACAATATACATTTCAGAAATATCTATTTCCATACCTGAAATTCTTTTAATTTCTGATTCAATAAATGATGAAGTAGAAAAGCTCCAACAAGTTCCAGTTTTACCTTGACTTTTTACAGATGAAGCAGGAATATCAACTACTTGAGTAAATTTGTATTGTTGTGCTAAAATAAAATTATAACTTACTGTAAATAACAGTATTAATATATATTTTTTCATAATTTAAATTGTTTAATATTGAATATTTTTAAATGGAACAGTTATAAAACAAAAGTAAATTTTAAATTTTAATATTTAGAGGTTCTCTTAATAATTAATTAAAGTATAATAAAACTTGCAAACATGATAGTAATACTATTATATTTGCAATTAATATTGTTTATCATGAAAAATCTTCAAATCCATATTGATGTTAGTTCAGAGACTTATTTAAAAGATCCAAATGCATCTGAGCTTGGACGTATGATAGTTTCTAATAGCATTGAGTTAATTGATGAGTTGGGATTTGAGACATTTACATTTAAAAAATTAGGAAATAAAATTGGTTCACCCGAAAGTTCTATTTATAGGTATTTTGAGAGCAAGCATATGCTTTTAATTTACCTTACTTATTGGTATTGGAGTTTGATCGAATATAAGTTAGTTTTTGCTATTACAAATTTAAAGTCTCCCGAAGAAAAGCTTGAAAAATCTTTAAAGGTTTTAATAGAACCTATAGAAGAAGATGCTTTATATTCTCATGTAAATGAAATCATTTTAGATAGAGTTGTTATGAATGAAGGGCTAAAGACATATTATATCAAAGAAGTAGATGAAGAAAATGCGAAAGGTTATTTTAAAACTTATAAGCGAGTAGTGCAAAGAATTAGTGAAATAGTGTCAGAGATAAATCCAAACTTTAAATATCCTCATATGCTAATTTCTACAATAATTGAAGGAGCCCATCAACAAAAGTATTATGCAGAACATTTACCTGCTCTTACAGATGTACAACAAGGTCAGGATACTATTTTAAAATTTTATAGTCAATTAGTATTTAAAGTTATTGCAAAATGAGAAGCCAAATAAATAGAAATAAAAAATATTTGTCTTTAAGGAATGTAATTATCGTCACTTTGATACTATTATTTTTGGCAAACCCAATTAGTACAATTTTTGTAGAAACTAATGAAGTTATGTATGAATTGTTTGATGATTTTGAAAAGAATGAATCAACAGAAAATGAAATGAGTAGTGATTCTGAATGTGAAGAACATTCAATTTTCTACACTAATTTTATAGCAATAGAATTTAATTCTATTTTTATTAGAAGCTATTATAACAGGCAAAGAATCATTTTGGATTTTAATCCTAAAATTCATTTACCACCTCCCAAATTATAATAATTTCATGATTTTCTTTTTACTAATTATCACCAATTACAAGGTGTGAAAAATGCAACCATAGCTTAATTTGGTGGTGTTTTGAAAAAAAGGAATTTATTAAAAATACCTTATGCTAACGAATAAAAACACTAAAGTTTGCTATTAGCATACTTATCAAACATTTTAATATTTATAATTATAAAACATAAACATAATGAAAAAATTATTTGACTTTAAACATTTTAAAGGTGATATGTTTGGCGGAATAACTGCAGGGATAGTTGCCTTACCATTAGCATTGGCCTTTGGTGTAAGCTCTGGACTTGGCCCAAGTGCAGGTCTCTATGGTGCGATTTTTGTAAGTTTTTTTGCAGCACTTTTTGGTGGAACAAATACACAAATTTCTGGACCTACTGCCCCCATGACAGCTGTAAGTATGGTTGTTATTGCAGGGATAGTCGCCGCTTTTGATGGTGATGTGTCAAAAGCCTTACCTGCCATATTAACTGTATTTTTATTAGCAGGATTGATGCAAGTAGGCCTTGGATTAATTGGCTTAGGAAAATATATTAAATATATTCCGTATCCAGTTGTTTCAGGATTTATGACAGCTATAGGGGTTATTATTCTAGTCACTCAAATTTTACCTTCTATTGGTTATTATCCTAAAGAAGATACGGAGTTTGTAACTCAATTTAAGCCACATGCCGAAGAAATTATATTAGATAATATTTTAAAAGATGAAGCTGGTGAGGGAATTTTAGTTTTGGAAGATTTTAAAGAAACTATCAATCGTGCAGAAAACATAACACAAGAACAAATATTAAAAGAGTCTCAAACATTAGCTAGTAAAGAAGCTTCAGGAGTATTAGGAGCAATTAAAGTATTACCTAGAGCTTTACAAAATATTAATTGGTTAGAATTGATACTTGCATTAGGAACTATTTTTATTATCTATGGTTTTAAGAGAATAACAACTAAAGTGCCAAGTACTTTAGTTGCACTTTTAGTGATGTCAGGTATTGCGATAGGATTTAGATTAAATTATAGACCAATAGAAGAAATACCAAGTGGTTTACCCATACCTAATTTTGGTATTGTTACTGAATTTAGTTTGAGTAGTATAACCCCTTACATATTTACTGCATTAACATTAGCACTTTTAGGGGCTATAGATTCCTTATTGACTTCTGTAGTTGCAGATAATATGACTAAAACAAAGCATAAACCTAATAAAGAACTAATAGGTCAAGGAATTGGTAATAGTATTGCTGCTATTTTTGGTGGTATTCCAGGTGCAGGTGCAACAATTAGAACTGTAGTTAATATTAATGCAGGAGGAAAAACCAGATTATCTGGTATGATGGCAGGTGTTTTACTACTATTTATATTATTAGCTTTAGGTCCAGTCGCTTCTCAAATTCCTGCGGCTGTTTTGGCTGGTATATTAGTTACTGTTGGCATAGGAGTAATGGATTATAAAGGTTTAAAAGCCATACCAAAAATGCCTCGCACTGAAGTTATAATTATGATAATAGTTTTAGTACTATCATCAATTTGGAATCTTGTTTATGCAGTTGGAATAGGCTTGGTAATAGCTTCTTTGATGTTTATGAAAAAAATTGGAGATTTAACAGAAGATAGATCAAGTATAGAATCCTTTGATAGGTCAAAGGCTTGGCCTGATGAAATTGATTTTCCAAAAGACTTAAAAGAAAAGGTTTTTATCAAACATATTAGGGGTCCATTATTCTTTGGTTCTACTAGTTATTTTCAACAATTAATTAAACAAATACCAGACACGGCATCTACCATAATTATAAGAATGGGGAGAATGCAGTATATAGACCAATCAGGTTTGTTTGCAATGGAAGATGTATTAGTAGATTTGGTTAAAGATGGTAAAAAAGTGCTCTTAGTAAAAATTATTGAGCAACCACGATATATGATGGAAAGTATAGATATAATCCCTGATTTGATTCCGGAGGAACAAATTTTTGACAATTTTAAAGATTGCTTAGTATGGGTTAAAGAAAATGTAAAAAATGGAAGTTTGAAATTAAAATAGTAAAATAATATTTAATAATATAAAAATGAAAACACAAACAAAAATAATACAAGACAACCTTACTCCAAAAGATGCACATACTAATTTAGTTGAAGGAAATAAGAGATTTGTTCATAATTTAAAAGCTCAACGAAATTTACAAGAGCAAGTTATAGAAACTAGTAAGGGGCAATACCCTTTTGCAGTTATATTAAGCTGTATAGATTCCAGAGTTCCTGCTGAATTGGTTTTTGATCAAGGAATTGGAGATATTTTTAGCGTTAGAGTAGCTGGAAATATTGTTAATGAAGATATTTTAGGCTCTATAGAATATGGTTGTAAAGTAGCAGGTTCAAAAATTGTAGTTGTTATGGGGCATACCAAATGCGGTGCTGTAACAGCTGCTTGTAATAATGTAGAATTAGGCAATATTACTCTATTATTAAATAAAATAAAACCTGCTGTAACTTTAATTGAAGCTTTAAAGGATGAAATGGATGAAGAAGCCATTGAGGAAGTTGCTGTGAATAATGTAAAAATATCAATTGATAGAATTAGAGAAGAAAGCCCAATTTTAGCAGATTTAGAACACGAAGGAACGATAAGAATAGTTGGAGCAATTTACAATGTATCAACAGGAAAGGTTGATTTTATTAAATGATAAAGTTAATTAAATCTCTTAGTAGCAGCATTGTTTTTTTAATGTTGCTACTTCCTATAATATCTTTTTCACAAGAAGATAAAGTAGGAAACTGGTTAATGTATTTTGGAAAAAACCAAATAAGTGATAAGTTTAGTATTCATTCAGAAATTCAGTATAGAAATCATACTATAGCTCCAAATAATACAGAACAATGGTTATTTCGTGCTGGATTGAATTATCATTTTTCTGAAAAGGCATTTGTAACTGCAGGGTATGCTTATATTTCATCATATGTATATGATTCTGAACAAAAATCACCTGAAACAGAAGAACATCGTATTTGGCAACAATTTATCCTTATAAATAAATTGGGAAGGGTAAAATTTGAGCATCGTTATCGAGTTGAAGAGCGTTGGGTTTCTGAAGATTTTAAAATGCGGTTGCGTTATCGTTTAATGCTTTTTATTCCACTTAATAAACCAATCATAGAAACAGGAACTTTGTTTTTAGGGCTTTATGATGAAATATTTGTAAATACTGAAGAATCATTTTTTGATAGGAATAGGTTGTACGGAGCATTAGGATATCAAATTAATAAAGATATTAATGTTCAAGCCGGTATGATGCACCAACAAGTAAATACAACTGGTAAGTGGTATTTACAATTTGCATTGTTTTTCAATACAGATTTTAGAAAAAAAGAAAAAGATTAACAAACACACTTCAAATTATTATTCTAAAGAAGATATTTTATTCTTCAATTTTTAAATTAAAACATATCCCATGCTTAAATATTTTTTAGGGAATAGCCCTTACTGGTACAAATACACAATAATTGGATTTCTAATTTTTAATATTTTCTCTTATTTTATATTTGGTCCCACGATTACATCTTGGATTTTTATTGCCGAATTTATCTTTACACTTGCAATGGCACTTAAGGTATATCCGTTAATTTCTGGAGGTTTATTAGCAATTCAAGCTTTAGCTTTAAAGCTTACAACTGCTAAAAATGCGTATCATGAAGTAGAACAAAATTTGGAAGTTATTTTGCTTTTAATGTTTATGGTCGCTGCAATTTACTTTATGAAACCATTACTAATGTTTGTTTTTAGTAAGGTATTTACCAAAGTAAAATCAAAAATGGCTTTGTCTGTTTTGTTTGTAATTCTATCAGCATTATTATCAGCATTTTTAGATGCACTTACAGTTACAGCAGTATTAATAAGTGTTGGTGTTGGATTTTATGGAGTCTATCATAAAATTCATTCTAGCGACCTTGATTTAGATAAAGATGGCACCTTAGACCGCAAGCAACTAAGTGGTGAAACACTCGAACAATTTCGTAGTTTTTTACGAAGCTTGATAATGCATGGTGTTGTAGGGACAGCACTTGGAGGAGTAATGACCTTAGTGGGTGAACCTCAAAATTTATTGATAGGCGAAAAATTAGGGTGGAATTTTATTGAATTTTTTATGCAAATGAAAATTATCACCATTCCAGTATTTTTTGCAGGAATACTAACAACGGTATTATTGGAGAAATTTAAGCTATTTGGTTTTGGAGCACAGTTACCAGAAGTTGCTAGAAATATAATTGAGAATTATACTGTTGAAGAAGATAATAAAAGAACTAAATTAGAAAATTATAGATTATTGGTTCAAGCAATTGCGATGGTTTTGTTGATTGTTGGATTAGCCTTACATCTTGCCCCAGTTGGATTTATTGGTTTAGCACTTATTATTTTTCAAACTGCATTTATGGGCATTACCGACGAACACCAAATTGGACCTGCTTTTGAAGAAGCCCTGCCTTTTACAGCGCTATTAGTTGTCTTTTTTGTTATCGTGGCAATGATACACGATCAACATTTATTTAAACCAATTATAGATTGGGCTCTCTCAAAAGACCCTTCCATTCAACCTACTATGTTTTATGTTGCCAATGGAGTTTTATCTGCAATTAGTGATAATGTCTTTGTTGCTACTGTTTATATTAATGAAGTGGAAGCTGCTTTTAATGCTGGAAATATTACTAGAGTTGAATATGAAAATTTAGCAATTGCTATAAACACTGGTACTAATTTACCTAGTGTTGCAACACCAAATGGTCAAGCAGCATTCTTGTTTTTGTTAACATCTTCATTAGCTCCATTAATTAATTTATCTTATGGAAAAATGGTAAAAATGGCTTTTCCTTATGCAATTGTATTAGGCGGCGTAGGCTTATTGTGTGTTATTTATTTATTATAAAGACCCATTTGAAATTGATATTTTAATCATTAGAATTCCTCGGGGCTCTGCACTGGGGTAAAGTGGAAAGTTTGAAAACCTAAGGTTTTCATAAAACTAAAAATAAATTCTTTCCAATTGATACCTCGTACCCTTGGGTCGAGGTGGTTCATTGTTTTAGTTATTTCCATCATCATTCTTTTCTTCGCTTTCTCCTTCAATAGGTTCTTCTTCTGTGGCGTAGCCTAATTTTTCCGCTCTTTTTTTACCTAGAACTCGCTCAATATTACTATAATATGAATCGGCATTAGGGTTGTCTGAACCAATTTTTGCATATCCATTTTTGTAGTATTTTAATGATTTTTTATAATCGTAACCCGTTTCATAATAAAGACCAATATAATAATCTCCTAAAGGAGAATCAGGGTATAAACGATTGAT
>DAOVTF010000003.1 GCA_030633225.1 Flavobacteriaceae bacterium | reverse complement strand
AGTAATCCCTAATTGTTCAATAAACTCTTCTTTTAAATTTTCTCCCGGGTGTATGTTTTCTAATTTTTTCATAATTCTAATTATTAATGATAATCAACTATTTGCACATTAAAAGCATAATCATTTTTCCAAACAAACATAATTCTCCATTGCTTATTAATCCTGATACTATGAAATTCCTCTAGATTTCTACTTAATTTTTCTTACCTATCATAAACCTAAATATTAAATACTGTGCCAAAATATAAGTTATCATTATGGCAACCCCGTAATAAGCTTTAGTTTCATGAAATTTGTTTAAAGCGATCATACTATCTGAGAGAATAAAAAGAACAACTCCAAAAAGTAAAACTTGAGAAATTCTTGTTTTGTTTACCAAATAATTTAATAGGGATACTACACCAAAAATGGAAATAGTAATTCCATAAATAACTACCGGAATTAAAAACTCACCCAAATTAGGTTTTAAAATACTTAATAGAATTATGACGTAAATTAAAAATGGAAAAATTGCTGTAATCTTTTGTTTAAAACTTGAAGGCTTTAACTGACTTCCTATTAATTTTATAAATAGAATTTGCGATATTAAAAACGCGGCAATTCCATATAAGAACAAATTATTCTTGTCCATTAAAAGCACATCTCCTAAAAATGAAAATGCCAAAGCCAACAAATACCAATTGCTCTTCTTATCAACCGAAAAATAATACAAAGCCATTAATGACAATATAATCATTGGTTTAAAAATAACTTGCAACCATGAATTATTGATTGCTACACCAATAATATCAAGTAATGAAACAGTAAAAAAGAGTATTGTTAAGCCTTTTGTTAAATTATTTTTTTGCATATTTAATTGTTTTGTTCTCTTCAACATGTAATATATATATCATAAATATTTTACAAAAACCATGACTCAATTAAGTAAAAATACATAAGATTTAGTTAGAACTATAATTCGCTATGAATTATCTTCTAAAATGATTAACTTTACTATTATTTGTAAATACTATTTTAATTAATAGTTTTAAAGGTAATTGTGCTAATTGTTAAAGCATTAAATCTTAATAACATTTCTAAACTGAAATATGATGGACCTTTGTTCTTATTGTAAAAAGAAATCAAAAGCTACAGGGAAACTGGATCAAAATGAATTAGAAAAATTAGGCCAAAATTGTAATCAAGTTGAATTTAAAAAGGGTGAAAAAATCATGATTCAAGATGCCCTTTCTTATAGTATTGTTTTTGTTAGAAAAGGACTTGTTAAAATTCATGCTATGGGACCCGAAAAAGAACAAATATTACGAATCGTAAAAGGTCCTGCATATCTTGGTATTCCAACAACAATTGGTGCAAAAATTAATCAGTATTCTGCGACAACCATTTCCAAGACTTTTGCATGTTTTATTGGGTTTGACGTTTTTAAAGATATTATAAAGAACAATGGGCAATTTGCTTTTGAGATCATAGTTGAACTATGTAAAAATGAGTTGCAATTTTATAAAAAATGTATCAACCAGGTACAAAAACAAGGACCCGGAAAAATAGCGGAAGCATTACTGTACTTTTCCGAAAAGATTTTTGATAATCAAAATTTTTCATTACCCCTGACAAGAAATGAGTTAGGAGATCTTACTTGTACTTCAAGAGAAACTGTATCAAGAATACTTTCAGATTTTTCTAAAAGTAATATCATTAATGTAAATAAAACTAAAATCTCCATACTTGACAAAAAACAATTAGAAAACATATCTAAAATGGGATAACACAAAACTATTTAAATTCCAACAAATTTTTACTTAACAATAATAAACTTTTGCCGACAATCAAATAAACAGTAAAGCTATTCCTACTTAATAATAAAAGATACAATTAAACCAAAATAAAAAACCACTGAAATAATAAAAAAACTCCATAGAGTCAATTGTAAAAAAACAGCTAATTTGGGAAATAAATTATTAGTTCTCATAATAACACAATTAAATATTAATAATCACTTATTTTACAACATCAATTTATATTATTATATTCACTAAATCAAGTAATTATGAGTGATGTGAAATATGATTTTATGTGATATACCTCACAGTAAAATATCAAATTGAACAATAATTATATTTTAGAATTACATTTAAATTATTCAATTGGTAAAATACAATCTTTCGTTACATTTAAAAGTACCTTATCCAATCCCTTTTCTAAGGTCTGCTGCATTACATTTGAATCATCTTTATGGCATTGCAAACAAGCACCAACCAAAAGAATTTGTTTTTGTTCTGATACATTAAAAGGTCTAAAATCAGTTCTTGTTGATACTATTTTAGCTTTATTTTTTACTAAAAAAGGAATCCAGGCGTCTTCAGGTAAATTATCATTGGGATTTAAATCATAATCGGCTTTAAACTTCCATTCGCCGTAACCTTTTGCGGTAACATATGTTAGTTTTCCATTTCCATAACCTATGGCTACCGGATTAGAATGACATGATTTACAATCTCTAACTGCTTTTGAAATTGTATGTGGCGAATTTGGCGCATATAATCGATGAAAAGAATTTTTATTAGCATCACCTCCAAAACTTTCGTGATCAATGGTTAATATCATTCCCGGTATTGCTGGTTCAATTTTTTTACCTTCATTATTTTCTCTAACACCCATTGCAGGTTTATCTGATAAAAATTCAAATACATGCTCTGTCCATTGCTCTTTGACATATTTTTTATCTAAAAGATCATAGGCTGTTTTACTATTCTTTTCAAAACTATTGTGACACCCAATACATCTTGGTGCCCATTGTGCATGACAAGTTGAGCAGCTCACATTTTTATGAGCGTTATCACGGGAGCATACATCGCCTTGTTTTTTTATAGAATGTATTTTACCATCTTTTTTTCCTATTAAAAACACCTCATTATTTTCATCTACAAAAGTATTTACCAAAGGATGCCCATCTTTTTTTACAGCTAACATTTTCTTATCCTGATGTTTATAATCTCTATGTAAAAAAACCAGAGAAGATTCTTTATCTAAATCGTCATAAGAAATTGTATTTGGATTGTTTTTAAAATGACAATCGGCACAATGTAAACTTACTGCCTGTTCTTCATGTAAATAGTCCTTTCCATCACCCATAATCTCATGTGAGCTATGACAATCAATACAAAGTAACCCCTTGGTATGGTGTACATCCTCGCCTTTGTATTCATAAACTCTTTTATCTTCAAATACTTTAAAACCATCCTTATTCAATACATCATTTTCATCTAACAATGTTTCATGCCAACCTTGATAATTGGTTGAAATTCTACTCGATCTGCTATGACAACCAAAACAATGCTCATCACTAACAAAAATATCGGTTGAAGGATGAACTTTTGGTAATTCGAGTTTACCTGACTTTAAATATTTTTCAAGATCTGATTCTGCTTTAGCGGAATAATTTAAATGACAGGCATTACAACCTCCTCCTCTACTCAATTGTGTAATTTTACCATATTCACTTTTCTCTGCCCCTAAATGGCAATTGGCACAAAGGTCTCGTAAATGTTTATCTGCTGCAGAATATTTAATATCTCTAATATCATAATGATAATCAGGTGAGTCAGCTTCGCCAAAAATAAATTTATCAACAGCTACCAAACCGCTGTTGGTGGTCATTAATGAATGATTAATTTTATACAACTCTTCTTTATGGCATTTACCACAAGTAGCTTCAGCATCAGCTAAATTACCGGGTATAAGCACCATGTTTTTATGTGCAGTTTCTTTATTTGTTGAAGATGGATTTCCCAAGTGACAACTTACACATCCTATCAATTCAGGGTTGTGATATTGAGAAAATCCTGAATTTTGAGTATGACAAGTTAAACAAGATTCTTTTTGATTATTTACAGAAATATATTCTTGGCTTGAATTCTCTTGAACTTCATCATAATTTATCAGTTTTAATAAAATAAAACCAACAATAATAAGTCCAATTATAGCAAATGGCAGATTCGGATTCTTTAAAATCTTTCTAATAAAGTTCATCAACTTCTATTTAAAACAAAACTACAATTAATTATTTTTCTTACAATATTAAATTTACAGCTGTAAATTTAATATTTTCCTTCTTCAAACCATTAATTGTTACTCTAGTCACATCAAATTATAACGCTAGTCACAATATGATTAAAGTCATTATAAAAATTTTAATTGTATAATATTTTTGTAGAATAAAATATACTAAACCAATTTAAAAATTTATGGTATATTTAATAGCTTAAAAAATCAAAATCCTAAAAATATAACTTATGGATAATTCAAGGAGATCATTTATTAAAATCTCTGCCCTAAGTGCAAGTGGATTGGCACTTTCTGCTACTGCATTTGGTTCATTAAATCAAGATGCTTTATTAGAAAATAATCTACTTGCAAAAAGCGCTAACAACCTAAAAAGAACTCCTACTTATTGTGAGGTTTGTTTTTGGAAATGCGCGGCTTGGGCTTATAGTGATGAAGAAAATAATATTACCAAATTAATTGGAAACGAAAAGGACCCACATTGTTATGGCAGACTTTGCCCAAGAGGAACAGGTGGTGTAGGAATGTATTCTGATACCGATCGTTTAAAAACACCTTTAATTCGTGTAAAAAATGAAGGTAGTGAAGATGTTTTTAAAGAAGCTAGTTGGGAAGAAGCTTTGACCTTAGTTGCTTCAAAAATGACGGAGATCAAAGAAAAACACGGTGCTGAAAGTATGGCTTTGTTAAAACATGGTTCTCCAGGTAGTCATTTAGAACATCTATTCAAAGCATTTGGTTCTGACACAGTTGGTGAGCCTGCTTATGCACAATGTAGAGGACCTAGAGAAACTGCTTTTGGATTAACTTTTGGATCTTGGGTTGGATCTCCTGAACCAACAGATATTAGAGACACCAAATGTTTGGTGCTAATTGGCTCACACATTGGTGAAAATATGCATAACTCGCAAGTTCAGGAAATGTCAGATGCCATTGATAATGGAGCTACAATAATAACTGTTGATCCTAGACTTTCAACTGCTGCCAGTAAATCACAGCATTGGTTGGCAATTAAACCTTCAACAGATATTGCCCTGTTACTTTCTTGGATGCACGTTTTAATTTATGAAGATATTTATAATAAAGAATATGTTGAACAATATGCATATGGATTTGATGAATTAAAAGAACACGTTAAAAACTTTACACCAGAATGGGCATATGGAATTACTACAATTAAACCTGAAGTAATTCGTAAAACTGCTAGAGCTATGGCAGCTGCAGCACCTTCAACTATTGTCCATCCGGGAAGACATGTAACATGGTACGGTGATGATTCACAAAGAGAAAGAGCAATTGCTATTTTAAACGGACTATTAGGTTCTTGGGGAAATAGAGGTGGTTTTTACTTTAAAGAAAAAATTAAAGTTCCAAAGTTTCCACACCCGCCTTATCCACATCCAAAATGGGGATGGGAAGAAATTGGTGAAAAATATCCATTTGCCGAAATGGGAATTACTAATGAATTGATCAACGCATCTATTCCAGGTAATAACACCAAACATCAAATAAGAGGATGGTTTGTTGCTGGTACAAATTTGGTCAATACAGTACCACAAAGAGAAGTTATTGAAAAAGCTATTGATGCCTTGGATTTTATGGTTGTACTTGATACCATGCCAATGGAAATTACCGGTTATGCCGATGTAGTTTTACCTGAGTGTACTTATTTAGAACGTTATGACGGAATAAGATCTGCTACAAATAGAGAGCCTTCAATTGCTTTACGTATGCCTGCAGTAAAACCTAAATATGATTCTCAACCAGCCTGGTGGGTAGCCAAACAAATTGGCGAAAAATTAGGTTTAGGTGACTACTTTAATTACAACGATTTTGAAGAAGTAATCTCATGGCAGTTAGAAAAATTGGGGACTTCATTAGAGGAAATGAAAAAAATTGGTGTCAAAAATTTTAAACGTAAATCTGGACCAATGTTCTTAAAAAAAGGTGAACCTTTTGAATTTGCAACCAATACGGGTAAAGTTGAATTATACTCTACTGAATTAGAATCGAAAGGATTTGACCCAATGCCGGTTTATACTGCTCATGCTCAACCTGAACAAGGTTTTTATAGATTGAATTACGGGCGTTCACCCATGCATACTTTTAGTAGAACGATCAACAATCCTAATCTAAGTGATTTAAAAGATGAAAATAAACTTTGGGTTAATCCTAAAGTAGCTAGAATTGAAGGGTTGAGAAATAATCAAGAAGTTTGGTTAGAAAATCAAGATGGAATAATTTCTACATTCCCTATAAAAGTTCGTGTTACCGAACGAGTACGATGGGATTCTGTTTATATGTACCACGGATTTGGTCATAATAATAAAAAATTATCAAGAGCTTTTGGTAAAGGTATTAGTGATACTCAATTAATAACTAAAGTATCTATTGATCCTTTAATGGGCGGAACAGGTATGAGAGGTAATTTTGTTAAAATTTTAGCTGATAATCCAAATAAAGAAATAGAAGTATGAGATATGCAATGGTAATAGACACATTAAAATGTGTTGGATGTAGCGACTGTGTAGTTGCATGTCAAACGGAAAATAATGTACCCGTGGGTTACTGTAGAGATTGGGTTACAGAGTCAGTTAGTGGTACTTATCCAAATATTGAATTAGAATTAAAATCAGAAAGATGCAATCATTGTGATAATGCACCATGTGTAAGATGTTGCCCAACAGGTGCAAGTTATGTTGCCGAAGGTGGTATTGTTCTAGTTACCCCTAATGAATGTATTGGTTGTGGTGCATGTATTGAATCTTGTCCTTATGATGCTCGTTTCCAACACCCTGAAGGGTATGTTGATAAATGTACGTTTTGTCATCATCGTTTAGAAAAGGGTCAACTCCCTGCTTGTGTTTCAGTTTGTCCAACAAAATGTATGTATTTTGGAGATTTAGACGATCCAACGAGTGAAGTATCACAATTATTAAAATCAAGAAAGCATAAAGTTTTAGCACCAGAAGCAGGTACAAAACCAAATGTATTTTATTTAACATAACAAATATTAATCATGGAAGAAGAAATATTTATTAGCGGAAGAAATATTCCACATATAGATCCAGTCTTAGAAGTTTGGCATTTCCCTATATCACTCTATTTATTTTTAGGAGGTATGGCGGCAGGTATCATATTTTTTGCCTCTCTATTCACTATTCTTAGAAAAGAAAAAGAAGTACCAACTGCTGTTAAAGGCGCAATGATTGTGGCAGTTGTTGCAATTAGTATAGGTTTAGTTGCTTTAATGTACGACCTAACACATCTGCTTTATGTATGGCAATTGTACATGACCATAAGAATTGAATCTCCAATGTCTTGGGGTGCATGGGTTCTGTTAATTATTTCTATTTTATCTTTTCTTTGGGTGTTCAGTTATTCTACTGAAATTTTTCCAAAATGGGATTGGAAATTTGATTTTATTAAAAGATTTCAAGCTTTCCTAATAGAAAACAGAAGAACAATGGCAATGATAATGCTACCATTATCTATTATTTTAGGAATTTATACTGGTATATTATTATCGGCATTTAATGCTCGTCCACTTTGGAATAATCCTATTCTAGGACCTTTGTTCTTAACTTCAGGATTGTCGACAGGGGCAGCTGCAATCATACTGTTTTCAAAAAATCATTTTGAAAAAACTCTTTTTACTAAAATTGATTTAGCACTTATTATTCTTGAACTTGGATTGATCATTCATATGTTTATGGGAATGTATGCCGGATCAGCTGTACAATTAGAAGCATTAGATATTTTAATGGGTGGAGAATTCACAGTAATGTTCTTTGTGTTTGTAGTTATACTCGGACTCATTTTCCCAGCTATGTTAGAAGGAATAGAATTAATGGGTTTTAAAGTACCATCAATTGTTCCGGCCCTTTTAATTTTAATGGGTGGTTTAATATTTAGAATGGTAATGGTTGAAGCTGGTCAAATAACAAGATATCTGTATTAATGATTTTATTATGAAAGAAAAGAAACAAAAAAATAGACATGTTTATTGGAATCCTTATTTTGGAGGGTTTCTATTAGGACTATTAATTATCGTAACATTTTATCTTACAGGTAGAGGTCTTGGTGCCAGTGGTGCTTTAAAAAGTGGTGTAGTAACAATGGTGCATACCGTTGCTCCTACTCATGCTGAGAATAATGCTTACTACAGTAAATTTTTAAAAGAGGGTGAGTTTCCTATGAACAATTGGTTGGTCTTTGAAGCGATTGGAGTGATATTAGGTGCATTTTTATCCGGAGCTTTAACTGGTCGATTAAAATTAAAAGTACAACACTCACCTAAAATTACAAGTAGAAGACGTTTGATCTTTGCTTTAATAGGTGGAGTTTTATTTGGGCTAGGTGCTCAAATTGCCAGAGGCTGTACTAGTGGTGCCGCTTTAAGCGGAATGGCAGTTTTAGCTACAGCAGGTTTTATTACGATGATGGCTATTTTTGGTACCGGATATCTTGTAGCTTATTTCTTTAGAAAAAATTGGATTTAATTAATTAAAAAATAAAAATAATATGGGACCTTTAATTCCAAATGGCATAATTCCAATAGAATGGAATTTCATTGTAGCAATTTTAATAGGTATTGCTTTTGGATATATCATGGAAGCCACAGGCTTTTCATCATCCAGAAAATTAGCCGGTGTTTTTTATGGCTATGATTTTGCCGTTTTAAAAGTATTCTTCACTTCCGCAATAGTAGCAGTAATCGGATTATATTATCTGGATTATTTAAATTTTCTAGATATTTCTCAACTCTATGTTCAACCTACTTATTTATGGGCAGCAATAATTGGAGGAATGATTATGGGAGTTGGATTTTTAGCCGGAGGTTTTTGTCCGGGTACAAGTTTATGTGCAGTAGCAATTGGCAAAATAGATGGTATGATCTTTACCGTTGGGTTAATGATTGGAATATTTATATTTTCTGAATCATTTAGTACACTTGAACCATTTTTTGAAAGTTCAAATTTAGGTCATATAACCCTGGTTGATACATTTGGCGTTTCGCCATATTGGATAATCCTTGCTATTACAATTATTGCAATAATTTCATTTGTATTTTCAGATTGGGTTAGAAGTAAGATAAAAAAAGTATTCTATTAAATAATTGAAACTATGTCAAAACGTTATAAATCAAAAAAATTTCTTGTAAAAACAAGATATATAATTTTAGCTGTCATTCTAATAATTTTAGCTGGTGGTTTGGTTTTATTACCAAAACACATAGCAAATGAAGGAATAAAACCTGAATTATTTGTCAAAAATGCAATAAGTACTGAGCGTTTTATTAGTACAGATGCATTAGCAGATAGATTGGTTAATCAAGACCCTTCTGTTTTATTAATCGATACTCGTTCAGAAAATGAATTTAATAAATTTTCATTGCCTAATGCGATAAATATTCCACTTGAGAATTTATTAGATGATGATTATATTGATTATATCGATCAAGATACTTATGATGTAATTCTATTCTCCAATGATAGTTTTTATGCAGATCAAGCTTGGATGCTTGGAAATCGATTAGGTTTTAAAAATATGTATGTTTTAAAAGGTGGTTTAAATGAGTGGTTCAACACAATTATAAACCCAAAATATCCTGATGAAACAATGCCTAATTCAGCTTTTGAGTTGTATTCATTTAGAAAAGCGGCTGGTATGTATTTTGGAGTTGGAACAATAGACATTGATAACAAAACAACTGAAAAAGTTGTTACTAAACCCAAAGTGGCTAAAAAAGTTACACCAAAACCTAAAAAGAAAAAAAGAGTACCTGAAGGTGGTTGTTAAACAATTAAAATTTACATTTTATAAATAAAGCTATTGTAAATCATGAAACGAGCAAAATAAATATTTCTCACTGAATAGAATAATTATTAGCAAGTTACATGTGACCTTTGAAAATCAATAAACTTGAACACATGAAAGAACTAGAAAGAACAAAACGTATATCAGTTTCAGCAGTATTATTTTTACTAATAATTGTAATTGGAGTTTTATCATTTAGAAAACCTAAATATGTTTTTGAGAATAATACAGAAACTACACTGAATAAAATTATTGAAAAAGATTACATCATAACACAGGATGAGTTTAATTCAAAAGATCCGTCACAATATATATTAATAGATGTTAGGAGTAATTATGAATATGCAAAAGGACATATTAAAGATGCTGTAAATATATCTGCACACCAAGCTTTTAGTGATGAAAGTACCGAATTTTTACAGGATTTAAAAAATAGTGATAAAACCATTATTATTTATGGTAAAAATCCAGATGAAGCGGATAGTGCCTGGATGTTACTTTATCAATTGGGTTATGATAATTTGAAAATTCTTTGTGTAGAAACTGATTATATAGATAATAAATTTCAAATTAAAAATTATGCTTTAGAAAAGCCAACAGTTGACTATGCTAAAATTATGCAGGACGCTAAAAGTTCTTCTAATGATAAAAAAGAATCTACAAAAGCTGTAACAACAAAAAAAGCTCCTAAAAAAGTTACACCTAAACCAAAAAAGAAAAAAAGAGTACCTGAAGGTGGTTGTTAGATAATTAAATTTGTTAAGTGCCTTTTTTTAAATTGGCTTAAAAATGCCTTATGATTTTCATAAGGCATTTTTTTATATAGTTAATTCAATATTAGAAATACCTAATGTGAATTTTCATAAAAACAATCCAGATTTGAGTAAAATATTAAACAAAATATCCACCAAAAATATTCAAATATTTCATCTTCAATTTTCAAATCTGCCTTCAAATCCTGTCCTTTTCTATTGTTAAAATAATTGATTCTTATCAATTAACTTTTTTGCGATTATCAAAAAGATAAAAAATATTATTATAAAAAATAATCAATTTTAAAATATGTTACTTTAAAAATATAACTATCTGTTTTTATGTTAGTTAAATAACTATCTCAAGTATTAATTACATAATCATATATTAATTTATCTGCAACTTTTATTGCTTTTTAATGTATCATTTGATACTAAGTATAACGATTATTTATTGTAAGAAAATGATAAAAATCATAAAAATAAAATACCCTTAATTCTAATTTTGTCCTAGTATTAATAAATAAACAATTGAATTTTAAACTTAGAATTATGAAAAAGCTATCACTTTTTTTAGTAGCCTTGCTCATTTCTTCAACGGCTTTATTAAGCAGTTTTACGAGCAAAAAAGAAACGTACAACACCAATCCATTAAACCCACCAAATGAGTTCGAAACTCTGGTGAATTACCTTGAATCTAATGGTAATTTTATTAACAGCGATGCTTCACCTGCATTTATTGATGCGGACGAAGTTAAAAAGAACATGAAAAATGCTAAATATCATGTAATTGATATTAGAAGCGAAAGTTGGTTTGAATATGGTCATATAAAAAATGCCCAAAACGTTAAGACTGCTGATCTTCTCAATTATTTTGAAAATAAAATTAAGCCTGCAGATTTTGACAAAATTGTATTGGTATGTTATTCAGGTCAATCAGCGGCCTATTTCACAAGTCTTTTGAGAATAGCTGGTTATGGTAATGTATATAATATGAAATGGGGAATGAGCTCATGGAGATTAGATTTTGCAGATAATTCTTGGAATAAAAATCTAAAAAATAATTTTGCCAGTAAATTAGAAACTACTGATAATGCTAAAGCAGAAAAAGGTGCACTTCCAACATTAAATACAGGTAAAACAGAGGCAAAAGACATTCTAAGAGTACAATTAGAAAAAGCATTTGCAAAACCTTATAAAGAGTCTATTATAAAATCTCCAGATGTTTTTGCAAATCCAAGTGATTATTATATAGTAAATTATTGGGATCAAGCAAAATATGATAAAGGCCATATTCCTGGTGCAATAAGATACCAACCTAATTCTTCATTGTCTTCAACCAACTCACTATTCACCTTGCCAACTGATAAAAGAATAGCAGTTTATGGTTGTACCGGACAAAACGCTGCCTATGTAGTTGCATACCTAAATGTATTAGGATATGATACAGGTAACATAGCATACGGAGCCAATAGTTTTATGCATAAAGAATTAAAAAATTATGGCGGTGATGCTTTTTCTAAAAAAGAAATAAATATGTACCCAGTAGTTGAATAACTCAAATTTACATCAAATAATATTAAAATAATTAATTATGAAAAATTTAAAATTTTTATTAATAGGATTTTTATTAGTACCCGCTTTATTTCTAACCTCGTGTGATAGAGGTGATGACCTCAATCCTGAGAACCCAATTGCTACACCAGCATTTACATTAATGAAGGATTATATGATTACTAATGATCTAGACATTGACAATATAATGTCTGGACCTGGTGGAGCTGTTAAATTTGTAACAGGAGCACCAGCAGAAGCAGATCTAGCAACTTTTATTGACAAGTATTACATTATGGACATAAGAAATGGAGATGACTTCTCTAAAGGTCATATTCAAGGAGCTCATAATGTAGCTTTTGGTGATATTCTAACTGAGGCTGACAAAGCTACTAAACAAATTTTAGTGGTTTGTTATTCTGGTCAAACAGCATGTTATGCTACTTCATTATTACGCTTATACGGATATAGCAATACCCAGGCATTAAAATGGGGTATGTCTGGTTGGAATGAAACAACCGCAGGGCCTTGGAATAATCAAATAGATAGTAATCCAGCTGATGGAAATGCCAATTGGAATTATTCAAGTGCTCCTTCAACTAATATTTTCAAAGATCCTTCTATTTCTAGTTTATCCCAAGATGGTTCTGAAATTCTACTGCAAAGAATAGAAAGTGTAATTGCAGCTGGTTTTAAAACTGCATCAAATGGAGATGTACTTGCATCGCCAAGTAACTATTTTGTAAATAATTATTTTACTGTAGCTGATTATGACGATTTTGGACATATAGCAAATGCTTATCGTATAAAAGAAGAATTATTATTGGAAGGTAATGGTTATTTAGAAATGGATCCTGATTCAAATGCCAAAATAGTGAGCTATTGCTATACTGGTCAAACTTCTGCTGTTCTTACAGCTTGGTTGAATGTTTTGGGATATGATGCTTATAGCTTAACATATGGTATGAATGGATTATATAATTCAAATAATGCTTGGGATAAAGCAAATTTAAATCAATGGGGAGTAGGATCACATCCTAAAGCTTTACCATTAGTTCAATAAATTAATATAAATTCAATTAAGATGAAAAATATAATATTTATATTGTTTGTACTTGTATTTATGTTTCAAGTAAACAATACATATTCACAGGGCTGTGATTCTGATGAACCTGCAAATGATTCAATTCCAGCGCCTAAAATAAAAATATTCGGATTTGTACAACCAGAATATAACTATACTTTTTCCGATCCAGCAGAGAATACCTTTGCATTTAGAAGAGCCAGAATAGGTGTAAGAGGAAGAGTTTTTGATGATTTTTCTTACTACTTCATGTTGGAAGCCAGTCCGTTTATTGGCGGTGTAGGTAGTGCTTATTTAATGGATGCCTTTGTTACTTGGGATAAGTACAATTGGTCTAGAATCTCAGTAGGTTCTTTTAAGCAACCTTTTGGATTAGAAGTAGCAACAGCATGTAGTAAACTTACCACTATTGAAAGAGCAATTGTTTCTGATCAATTAGTTTCACCTCAAAGAGATTATGGTATAGCAGTTTTTGGTGGAAATAATTATACCAAATTAAATTATTCGGTTGCCTTGATGAATGGTAGAGGATTAAATGTTAAAGATAATAACAATAAAAAAGATATTATCGGTAGAGTAACCTATAAAGTACTTGATTTTATGACCATTGGTGGTAGTTATAGATATGGTTTCCCTAATAATGATGATGATACTCGCACTACTTATGGTGGTGAAATTTTAATGAAATTTAATAATTTACACATACAAGGTGAATATATTCATGATGAAGGAGATTACAACCGAGCTGCTGGTGGTGGTTGTGGGTCAGAACCATTAGAATTAGGTGAAGAAAGAGATGGTGCCTACGGTATGATTTGGTATGATACCAAGTGGAATATTCAACCTGTTTTTAAATATGAATTCTTTGACCAAGATCTTGATATTAAAGATCTTGGCTACCAAGAAAGAATGACTTTAGGTGTCAATTACTTCTTTAATGAAAAAATAAGATTACAAGTAAATTATCAAGCTAATATTGAAACTTATATCAATATTGATAATGATAAATTCTTAGCGCAAATTCAAGTTGTATTCTAATTGTTTATTTATTTACTTGAATGTAATTGAAGTCGATTTTGATGGAAAAACTCTCTTATCTTTATAAGGGGGTTTTTTTTATTATTTTTTAGATTACCTTTACAAAAACAATTAGATACGATATAGTGAGTGCACAAGAAAAAATCATTAGAGAAAAATTAAGTGATTATTATTCAACAGTTTTTGAAAAGGAGCTAATTGAAGAAATAGTTGAAGTTGGATTTATAGATAAATTTAAAGCAGGCGAAACTTTAATTGATATTGGTGAGAATATGACTCATATTCCATTAATCTTAGACGGAGCGGTTAAAATTATTCGCCAAGAAAAAGAAGGGGATGAATTGGTTCTATATTTTTTAGAAAAAGGAGATACTTGTGCAGTATCCTTTATAAATTGTATCAATCGTAAAAAAAGCATCTTTAAAGGAGTTGTAGAAAATGATGTAGAAGCGATATTTGTTCCAGTTGAAAAAATAGATGATTGGTTGGCTAAGTACAAAACATGGCGATATTTTATTATAGATAGTTATCATTTTAGATTAATAGAAATGGTTGAATCTATTGATGGATTGGCATTTATGAATATGAACCAGCGTTTACTTAAATACTTGACAGACAAAGCCAAAATAAATAAGGATATAAATATTGAAATAACCCACCAACAAATTGCCAAAGATCTAAATACGTCAAGAGTGGTTATTACCAGATTATTAAAGCAATTGCATAATGATGGTAAGGTATTTTCAACCAGAAATAAAGTAAAAGTTTTAGATTTTTAAATTCTATTTTAACATCTCCATAAAATTATTTTCTGAAATTATTGGTATTTCCAATTTTTCTGCTTTTTCCTTTTTGCTTGGTCCCATATTATCACCTGCAATAATATAATTTGTTTTTTTTGAAATAGATCCCGTTACTTTTCCACCGTTGTCTTCGATGGATTTTTTAAGTTCATTTCTCGAAAATATATGAAATACTCCAGAAACAACAAATACTATATCTTTTAAAATATCTGTCTGATTTTCAAGTGTTTTTTCATCAATTGAAAATGTAAGGCCAAAAGTTTTTAGTCTATCAATTAGCTCTATATTATTTTCATCTTTAAAGAAATTTAAAATACTTTCTGCTATCCTTTCTCCTATTTCATCAACATTTATCAATTCATCAAAAGAAGCATTCATTAAATTATCAATATTTTTATAATGCTTTACTAACTTTTTTGCAACTGTTTCGCCAACATAACGAATACCTAAGGCAAATAATAACTTTTCAAAAGTTATTTGTTTAGACTCTTCAACACCTTTAACGATGTTTGTAGCAGATTTTTCCGCCATGCGTTCCAAAGGAATTATTTGATTTTCAGTTAATTCATAAAGATCAGCATAATTCTTTATTAGACCTTCTTTATACAATAACTCAACAGTCTCTGCACCCAAACCATCAATATTCATTGCCTTTCTACTTATAAAATGTTGTATTCTACCTGTAATTTGTGTTGGACAACCAAACTCATTCGGACAATAATGCTTTGCATCACCATCTTTTCTAACCAGCTCTGTTTCACAATCAGGACAATGAGTTATATATTTTGTAACTATAGAATCACTAGACCTCTTCTCTAGGTCAACTCTAACAATTTTTGGAATTATTTCACCACCTTTTTCAACAAAAACTGTATCCCCTACTCTAACATCAATTTTTGCAATTTGGTCGGCATTGTGCAAAGAAGCCCTTTTCACAATTGTTCCTGCCAACTCTACTGGTTCAAGATTAGCAACTGGAGTTATTGCTCCTGTCCTTCCAACTTGGTAAGTAATTTCATTTAAAATCGTACTTTCCTGCTCTGCTTTAAATTTATATGCCAATGCCCAACGAGGAGATTTTGCCGTATACCCCAATTCATCTTGATAATGTAATGAATTCACTTTAATAACAACCCCATCGGTTTCATAAGGTAAAGTATGCCTGTTTTTATCCCAATATTCTAAAAAATTGAAGATCTCATCCGTTGTTTTACAAAGTTTAATTGTTTTGGGAACTTTAAACCCCGCTTTAGAAGCAAATTTTAAAGCACCATAATGTGTTTTAAATGGAGGTCTGTTTGCTACAACCTGATATAATAAACAATCTAATGGTCTATCAGCAACCTCAGAACTATCTTGCAACTTTAAACTTCCACTTGCTGTATTTCTTGGGTTTCGATAAGGATCATCACCTGCTTCTATACGCACTTCATTCATTTTATTAAATCCATCAAGTGGTAGAACAATTTCTCCTCTAATCTCAAAAGAATTTAAACTATTATTATTTATTACTAATGGAATCGATTTTATGGT
>DAOVTF010000043.1 GCA_030633225.1 Flavobacteriaceae bacterium | reverse complement strand
ATATTTTTTAGCAAAATCAGGTACAATTGTACCACTTCTTTTACTTAATTCTTCTCTAACATCTTTAGCATCTTCTCTTCCTGGTCGTGAGTAAAATGTTTCGGCTGCATATTTATGAGTGTCAAATTCTTTTCGCATTGGAGGAATTTGATCCCAGTCCTCTAATATAAAATCATGTTCTCCAATTAATCCTGGAAATTCAATTCCAAACATTTCACGCATTTCACGTTCATATGTATTTGCCTGATCCCAGATATTATCTATATTTTCCATTTCTGGATTTTCTCTGTCAATTCTAGTTTTTACAAACAAAGTGATTTTATCCACAGGAGAATAAATAGTATATATCAATTCAAATTCACCTTGATCTATCCAATCTACACAGGTCATGTGTGCCATATGAATATATCCCAGTTGGGTTTTTACTAAAAGTAAAATACTGGAAACCATATTTTTATCGGCATAAACTTCAACACGACGATCCCTGATTACCTTCCCCTTAATTTTAAAGGCTAGTGTAACAGCATCGAGTAATTTATTTTCTTTAACTAAATCTGTCATAATTATTTGTTTTACCAATTATAATCTGGCATTTTCCAGTTTTTAATAATCTTTTTTTGGTTGGTACGATAATGTTCTAAATTTTCACGATATTTTTCACCATTATTTGCT
Source organism: Flavobacteriaceae bacterium (assembly GCA_030633225.1). Taxonomy (GTDB): domain Bacteria; phylum Bacteroidota; class Bacteroidia; order Flavobacteriales; family Flavobacteriaceae; genus Lutimonas. Next base: position 9,284 of record DAOVTF010000043.1, on the reverse strand, counting down.
TTACCATCTTGAATCAATTCCTGTAATTTTACAAAACCAGAAATTACTGCTTCTGGTCTTGGCATGCATCCATTAATATAAACATCAACAGGTAAATATTGATCTAAACCATTTATGGTATTATAACTATCAAAATACATTCCACCATTAATAGTACAAGAACCAAAACCAATTACATATTTAGGTTCTTGCATTTGTTCGTAAACTCTAATTACACGTTTTAAGGTTTTAGTAGAAAGATATCCTGTAATCAATAATACATCCGCCTGACGAGGAGTTGCAGCACCTCTAATACCGAATCTCTCAGCATCATAACGCGACGTCATGGTTGCAGGAATTTCAATAGCACCACAACCGGTACCATAAGCTAATACAAATAAAGATTGCTTTCTTGCAAAGTTTTGAATATAATCAACAATCTTTTGTGAATTTTTATCGTTTTCCATTTTCTTCTTCTATTAATATATATAAACTGCCCAAAGCACCCCTAAAATTCCTAAAGCTGTAGGCCATCCCCAAAAATATCTAATTGCTTGTTCTGTTCTGTATCTCGGATTGATCCATCCATAAAAAACAGGAATCATATAAAGCAAAAATGTTTTTATAAGTAAAATTCCTATCCCAACCAGAGTTGCCCAAATTCCTGAATTATCGGGATTTCCTGCACCGCCAAAAAATAAGTGTACATATAATGTAAGTTTAATAAATGCAAAAATAGCTCCACCACTCATCATGGTTCCCAAATATTTACCACCGAATTCTGATACAGGACCAGAAGCTAATTCGGCAGGAGCACCAACAATATCAAATGGTGAATATCTAAACATTCCCAATGAAGCAAAAAGGGCCGCTAAAAATGCAAAAGGGTTTGCAAAAGCATTCCAAACACCTGTCTCATGTTGAATTTGAGTAAGATCTTGAACTGAAGTAGTTTCGTATTGAATCATTAAAGCGACAAGAGCTAAAACAAAAGGAATTTCATAACCTACCATCTGACTCAAACCTCTGGTTACACCAATGGCAGAATTCGGATTTCCTGTTTGACCGGCACCTAAAGCCATACCTAAAGATCCAAAAACCATCATATAAAGTAAAAAGATCAGGTCACCATGAAAAGACAGATTTGGAAACCATAAATTTCCATTCAATATTGGTATAAACATCAAAACTGTAACTGCAGCAATAATTATCCAAACCGGAGCCATATGCCCCATGAAACCATGTGCTATATTTGTTTTTTTACTTTGTAATTTTAATAGATCTAAAAAGTTTTGATAAACTGGTGGTCCATATCTATTTTGCACTCTTGCAGTTAATTTTCTAACAATACCACCATAGGTCATACCAACAGCAAAGGCCATTATGGTAGTTAAAATTGCTCCAAATATTTTTAATCCTAAATCTTCCATTTTATAATCTAAATTTCTTTAGTACAATTTATTTTTTATCAGTTAGCGAATAAGGTGTCTTTAAATAATAACAATATCACTAAAAATATTACTACAAATAAGGCGTATGTTTGACCGTTTCCGGAATATATTTTTCTTATAAAATCGGATAGATTATCTATTGCATTACCCAAATCATTCCATATTTTATCCATGCTACGCTTATAGAGTGGGGCAGCAGCTCTTTCAAATGGTTTAAAGAAATCCATTTGAAAGGTTAGATTTTCATTTTCAGTTGGAATTTCACCACCGGTAGAAATATCTTTGGTGCCAACATTTTTGGTTCCTTTATAACCTTTAAGCGTTAAAAAGGCAAAGATTGCGACAAAAACAATTCCGATAGATAAATTTATGTAGGTCATATTTGATTCTTCACCCCAAACATTTACCAATACTGACATACTCCAATTTACATCGCTAAACCCTAAATAATGCATACCATGAGAGATTGGTTCAAATAGAACACCAGGAAATGCACCGGTTACCATTAATAAAATTGCCAAGATCATCATTGGAATAATCATTGTTATTGGTGCTTCTTTTACATGTTCAGTTTCTTTTTCTTCTTGACCTAAGAATAACCCGAATAAGAATCGGTAACTATATAAGAATGCTGCCGTACTTGAAAAGAATATTACGATTACTAAAAAGTAATTATTTGATTCGGTAATTAAAGCTTCATACAACATCCATTTTCCAACAAAACCACCTAATGGAGGAACTCCTGCCAAGGCAATAATTGAAACTAAAGCAACAAAGAATGTAAAAGGCATTTTTCTTATCAAGCCTGAAATTTTGGTCATATCAGTTGTTCCAACTTGTTTTTCAACAGCACCAACTACCATAAATAAAGCTCCTTTAAAAACGGCATGTACAATTGCTAAAAATAATGCAGACATCACACCCAATTCTGTACCGGTAGATCAACCTACAATAATATAACCCAATTGAGCTACAGATGAATATGCTAATAATTTTTTCGCATCAGTTTGAATTAGTGCATAAATAGTTCCCATAACAGCTGTAATACCACCAAGCCATCCAAGAGTGTATCTTAATATGGTAACATAGTTTGTACTATCATCATTGGTATAGGAGTAAGCACTGGCCAAAACCAAACCAATTCCTAAAATCCCCATTTTTGACATTGCTCCTGAAAAGATAGAAGTAAATGACATTGGTGATTTTGAGTAAGCATTTGGTGCCCAGACATGCAATGGCATCAATGCTGCTTTTACAGAAAAGCCAACCAATAACATAATTGGAATATAAATATTTTCTGAAAAATTAAATGCACCGTTTTGCATCGCCTCAGCAATATTATATGTTCCATAATTAGCCTTGATCGAAACAATTGCAGTTAACATAGCATAAGCTCCAATGGCACTGAATATCATATATTTCATGCCAATATTTCTCGAATTATAACCATTGTAAATTACCAAGAGATAAGAAGACCAGGTCATGATTTCCCAAAAGATAAAAAAGCTAATGAAATCCTGACTAAAAACGATTCCAATCATTCCTGTAATTGTTAAAATAAAATTAGAATAGAAATATCCTAGTCTTTCTTTATCTTTCATATAGCCAATGGAATATAAAGAGGCTAAAGTTCCTAATCCTAAAACAATAATTGCAAAAACAAAAGTGTAAGGTGTTACTCCAAATTGCATTTGAATTTCTCCCAATGTAAATTGAAAGGTCTCACCAATATTTACTTGTGTAAAGAATAAGAAACTAACGAATGAAATGGTTGCAAACGATACAATTCCACTAATTTTCGGAGTGATTCTATTTGAAATGAAAGAGAGTAAAGCTCCTGAAAATAAGATTATTATAAGTAGAAAGAAAATATTCATCTTTTTATTTTTTATTTATTGAATTGTTAAATCAGAGTATAAAACATACTGTATATAGCTAGCTTTATCTAATAAAATATCTGCTGCATTGTGTAAATATCCTGTAACTAGATCAGGATAAAAACCAATAGCAAATATTGCAATACCAAGAATTAACATAGATATTTTTGCATTCAGTTTTGGTTTGTAAACTTCAACATTAGTGTCACCTTCGGCAAAATATAATTTACTTACAACTCTAAAATAATAAACGATTTCAATAACGCTTACTGCTAGAATTGTAATAATTAAAAATATCATCTCTTCATCTGCTGCCGCTGATAATACATATAATTTACTCCAAAACCCTGAGAAAGGTGGTAAACCAACTATGGCGAAAGCACCTATTGCAAAAAGTACTGAAATAAAGGGTAATCTTTTAGCAATACCATGTAAAGATGAAATTGTTTTTTCTTTAGAATTATACATCAAAATACTACCTGTCATAAAAAGTAAACTCTTGATAATTGCATGGTTTAACAATAAGAACATTGCAGCAAAAACCGCTTCTTTAGTTCCAATACCAAAAGCAATTAATGCCAATCCCATTTGACCAATACTTGAGTATGCCAACATTCGTTTTAGATTGGTTTGTTTAAGAGCTGCTGCTTCTGCAACAATCATTGTAATCAAACCAGCAATAATCAAAAAATCATAAGCACCTTCAATATCAAACAGAGTAAAAATGATTCTTATTAATCCATAAACGCCCGCTTTAACTACGATTCCTGCAAAGGCTGTACTTGTAGGACCTGGAGCTTGTGAGTAAGCGTCCGGAGCCCATCCGTTTAACGGAAACAATTCTGCTTCAATTCCGAAGCCTACAATAAACAGAATTAAAATAGTAGATTTTATTCCTGTTGGAACCGTATGCATTCTTTCGGCTATTTCGGCCATATTTAAAGTGCCGACCTGGGTGTACAGAATTAAAATTGCAAGTAAGATCATTGCCGATGCAAAACCTCCAATAAGTAAGTATTTAAAACCTGCTTCAGCTCCATCTCTTCCTCTATAAAAAGAGGTTAGTGAAACTGCTGTAATAGCGACAATTTCTAAGAACACAAACAAATTGAAAATATCTCCAGTGATAATTATTCCGATAGCTCCGGTAATCATCATCATTTGTAAAATGTTATATGATCTTAATTCTCCAACGTCAATTACTTTTTTAAACCTATAACCATATAACCAGATCAAAAATCCTAGAATTGATATTAAACTCACTAAAAAACCACTAAATGGAGTGATAATTAAATTTATTCCAATGGGAGCTTTCCAACCTGCAATAACTTCAGAAATGTACCCAACTTCATTGACTTCTTGCATTAAAACAAATGAAATGATGATGTTGTAGAACAAAACAATTCCCGGTACAATTCGTGGTAATTCCTTATGTATTTTTGATAATAAAGGAATAGCAAATGCAGCTACAAGTGGTACGAATATATAATGTATAGGTGTTATTACCATTTTAAATGTTTTATTTGATCAATTTTAGCTGTATTGTGATGTTTGTATAATCTAATAACTAAAGATAGGGCAACTGCTGTAATAGCAAACCCGATAATAATTGCAGTTAAAACCAAAGCTTGAGGTACGGGATCAACCATTCTGTTCGCAGCATTTTCGTAACCTGGAGAAAAGATTGGAGCTGTACCATTTTGTATATATCCTATTCCAACAAAAAGTAAGTGAATACCGGCATCTAAAATTGTAAGTCCGATTACAATTTTCACTAAATTCTTTTTCATCAATATGGCATACAAACCTATGAGCATTAAAGCTATAGCAGTACCATAAACACCTATGGTGATTATTTCATGATATTTTATAAATATTTCATTAAACTCTTCTTGCATTATTTTTTAGGTTTTATTTTTAATAAAATATCTAATATTCCTGTTAGTTCTACGGCAACTTTAAACCCGACAACTATGTATATTATAGGAATTAAACCACCACTAATTAATGAGTTTAACACACCAATATTGGTTGTGTTTTCTAAAAAGGTATTACCTGATAATAGACCCCATATACCAATTCCTACGAAACTCAATCCTGCTAAACTTTCAATCCAAGCCATTCTGTTATGGTCAGTGTTAAAACCTTTATACGAGATAAGCATCAATAAAAATCCAGTTGCTACAATTGTTCCTCCTTGAAAACCACCTCCCGGAGTTAAATGGCCATGTATAAAAACATAAATTCCTAATAAAACTATTGCTGGGAAAAGGACTCTAACACCTGAACGCATAATCCTTGATGATGGCAAGCTCAATCTTTCAGCATCCTCTTCATCTTCTTTTCTTCTGTATAGGATACTCGCTAAACCTGTAGTTGCTAAAAATAAAACTGTCACTTCTCCTAAGGTATCTAAACCTCTATAATTTACTACGATTGCTGTAATCACATTTGCTACGCCGGTTTTTTCAGCAGTATTGCTCAGGTAATATCCGGCAACGGTTTCGTTAGACTCTATATCACCAATTCTGTTTTCACCAAATGGAATATCGACAAAAGTAGTAGCTAAAAAATAACCAATTACAACTAATAATAAGATGATAAAAACTTGTTTCATTTTTTATGATTTTTTGTCGGTTTTCATTTTCATTTCCTCTTCCTTATCAATGATCTCATCTTCATCTCTAGTTGTATTTCTAATTGTAATGATGAAAATTATAGTTGTTAATGCAATTCCCATGGCAGCTTCGGTTAAAGCAACATCGGGTGCTTGTAACAGATAAAAGAATAAGGATAGTATTACACTCACAATTCCTGTACCCATGACAGCAAAAAGAAGGTCTCTATGAACTATGGAATATATAGCTGCCGCCAAAAGAAGAACAGCCATAATTATTAAAAGGATTATAAATATCATGAGTTGAATTTTTTAATTTGTTTTTTAACACCTTTTTTATATTTGTCAATTCCACTTTTGGAATAAGGAATAACTCCTTTTCTATACGAAGCTCTTGCTAAAGCATGAGAGCTTAAAGGGTTTGCAACACCAATAAAAATAACTATCAAAGCGATTTTTAAGAACCAATCCGGATGTAAAAAACCTACACCTAAAATAAGACTCATTGCACCCAAAGTGGATGATTTTGTTCCGGCTTGTAATCTTGTATATACATCTGGCATCCTATAAATCCCTAAGGCGCCTAAGAAGAGAAAAATTCCTCCAATTAAGATCAATGCTATTCCTATGTATTCTAATATTTCCATCATAACGCTCCTTCTATGTATCTTGCTATTACTATTACTCCAACAAAACCTAATACTGCATAGATCAATGCTACATCAATATAAATATATCTTTCAAAAACATGTGCTAATAAAACCATTGCAGCAGTAATAATTATTGAAAGTGTATCAAGGGCTAAGGCTCGATCTCCTGAACGGGAACCTTTTACAAATCGAATCATACTAAATATAATTCCAACCGCCATAAGTGTAAAAACTATGATGTATATGATATTCATAATCAATTATTTAGTCTTCATAAATTTTAATTAATATTTTTTCAAAACTCTCAGCTATCTCTTTATAAACAATTTTAGGATCATCCGAAGTTACATCTATCCAATGCACATAAAATGTATCACCAATTGCATCAATAGTTAGTGTTCCAGGGGTTAAAGTGATACTATTTGCTAAAACCATTCTTGCAAAACCATTGGTTAATTTGGTTTTAAATTTTACTATTCCTGGGTTAATTGGAAGTTCAGGCGAAATAACTCTTTTTGCAACATCAAAATTTGCTTTGACCAATGCAAAAATGAATATGATGAAGTATTGAATAAAATAAAATATTTTATGTGGCATTAAAACTTTCATTCCACAACATGAAAATATTCTATCAGTAAAAAAAGCAATAACTAAACTAACTACAACTCCTGTTATCAATTCTGCAGGTTCAAATGATGTTGTAAACCCAAGCCAAATGAGAAACATTATTATAAATGTATATATAAATTTACCAAGTGTTGATTTACGCTTTAGTGTAGGTATATTTTTTTTAGCACTCATTGTGTTCCTGTTGTGAATTTCACCACAAAAGTATTTTAATTAAATACTTTAATATATGATTTTAGTCACTTTTAAATTTCATTTTTATTATAACTTATAAGTTTAATTAATATTTGATAAGTAATTGATATTAAAATAAGTATAAGTAAAAAAAATAATTAGACAATTAAATTAGTAACATAGGTAACACATATAAGTTGATAAATGAATTCAGTCCGCCATAAAATTTAGGAAATTTCTAAAAGTCTTAAAATTTACAGTTAATTATTATTTATTTAATAAAGAAATTGATTAGCTTTAGAGAGATAATTTGTCAAAAATTTAATTACAAATAGTGTTAACAATATTTTACTATTTTGAATACATTTTAAATATTGAATAAAATAAATATGAAATTAACTTTTTTAGGAACCGGAACATCTCAGGGAATCCCAGTTATTGGATGTAATGATAAAGTATGTTCATCAGATAATCCAAAAGACAGGAGGCTTCGTTCGTCTGTTTTAATAGAATGGGGTAATTATTCCTATGTTATTGATTGTGGACCTGATTTTAGGCAGCAAATGCTCGCTGCAAAGGTGAATCATTTGGATGGTATCATATTTACACACTATCATGCCGATCATACGGCAGGTTTAGATGACATAAGACCTTTTTCACAAAAGAACGGACAGGTACCTTTCTATGCTCAAAAAAAAGTGATAGAAAATTTAAAGGAAAGGTTTGATTATATATTTACAACAAAAAATAAATATTTGGGAGCTCCAAATGTTGATTTAAATGAAATAGAGAATAAATCTTTTGTACTAGGAAATATAAATGTTATACCAATTGAAGTGGAGCATGGTAATTTGGATATTCTAGGATTTAGATTTGAAAAATTAGCTTATATAACGGATGCTAAAGCTATTTCAAACACTGAAATAAAAAAAATGTTAGACTTAGAAGTCTTAGTTATAAATGCCTTAAGAATTGATGCGCATCCAACACATTTAAATTTACAAGAAGCGCTTGAAATTATTGAAAAAGTAAAACCAAAAAAGACTTATTTAACACATATAAGTCATAAGCTAGGATTTCATAAAACAGTATCAAAAATATTACCTAAAAATGTTTTTTTAGCTTATGATGAGTTAGAAGTATCTGTTTTTTAGTAAAGTATTATTTCATTGATAGTTTTATTTTGCTTTAAGTGTTGCAAAGCGATAACTTAATCCCACATTTATCAAGGTGCTATTTAACTCACCGTCTATTGCTATAACTTGACCAACCGAAGCTCTAAGTCCTAATTTATTTGTAAATAAAATTGTTGCACCTGCACTAGGTTTTACAATTAACCCTTCACCAGTATCTATAAAACCACCACCGGCAGCTCCGGTAAGAACTTGTGCGAAAAGTTGAATTCTATTAGAAAATTTTGATGAAGTACTAATACCTAGACCAGCTATTCCTTCTGCGTAAGCACCGGCATTTCCGAAATTCGCAAAAGAAGTTTGACCTGAAACATATAGATTTTTGTTTAAGTAATAATTAATTTGTAATAATATTTGTTCCATATTTTGAGGTTCTGCATTATTTCGCTCTGCATCCAAATAAATTTCTTCACCAACAATAATTTCTAGACCCTTGAATTTGGCTGTGGAAAAAGTATCTCCTTCAGACGAAAATAATCCATTTTGATTAACATAATATTTTAAACCAAACCCATAGGTTGCGGAAACAAAATTTGCGTTTGGATTCATTAAGAACCCAGTATTTATTGCAATAAATATATTATTATAAATTTTTTGTTCTAAAGATATATCCGGATAAATAATAAAACCACCTTGGGTGTATATACCACCACCTCCTGCTGCTGCTAAACCGAATTTGCCTAATAATGTTGTTCTTTCTTTATTAAATGAAAATT
>DAOVTF010000018.1 GCA_030633225.1 Flavobacteriaceae bacterium | reverse complement strand
GATTTGAAACCCATGAATTTGAAATCCAAAAATTACCTTGTTCATCAAAAGCTGATCCGTTAATTCTAATACTCGAATTAGGAGATCCATCAGGATATAGGTCTTCTAAACCGCTATTTGAATCGTTCCATAATACAACAGGTTCATCATTTTCAACGACTAAAATTCCACTATTCCATGAACTTATATACGCTTTGTTTTCTGCTTGTGGATCCATGGTAATATGAACCAAATCTAACGCTGGATAATTTGAATTGTAAGGATTATTTATCCAGGAATCTTCTAATCCATTAAAATGGCTATATCCAAACTGATTATACAAAGGAGTAAATGCTGCATTATAACCACCATAAACAACCCAAAGATTATTATTGGAAGCTTCTATTGAAAAAACTTTATTTGATGTTGGGCCGTCAGGATGTATTTCTTGATAATCATTATTAAATTCACTTTGCAAAATACCAAAAGTTGTTGTTGCTAAATAAATTTCTTGCGCTTCCGCGAAAGCGGTTTGCAAAATAAAATTATGATTTCCGTTTGGATTTGCTTCAAAAATCTGTGATAAAGCGGTATTCAATACCGTAGCACTATTATTTTTTGTAACTGTTAAAAACTCTAAAGAACTTTTCAGATCAATAATAGGTTGAGAATAAGTGCTAATTTGTAGCAAGTTATTTAAACTTATTATATTAAATAATGTATTATCTTTTGAGGTAAATACTTGATTGTTAAATATAGAAATAGATGAAAAATTACCTAAAAATGAACCTTGAGGTTGTAACCAATTATTAAAATCTATAAGGTTTGGATTGTTTATATCTGCGGTGTATACTCCTTTTTGAGTAGCTGCATAAATAGTAGTTTCATATATTGCTGTTTGATTTACAAACACAGGATTTGAGTTTATATCAATATAATAAGTATCACCGAAATTTAAATTTTCAATATCGTATTGCACTATACCAAAAGGTGTAGATAAATACAATATGTTTTCAAATTCTGACATATGATTGATCTGTTTTTGACCAGTAATATCTAAACGTTCAATATCATTTGCTATAGATATTTTACCATTTTCATCAATTATTTCCAATAAACCTGATTGATATCCAATAATAAATCTTTTGGTAGATTCACTAAAATGAATACTTGAAGTTTCTTTACCTGAAAGCCCGTGAACAGAAGATATTTTATTTATTTCATTTGTAGGAATATTATAAATAAAAGCTGAATTATCGGCAATAGCATATATTTTATCATCAATTTTTACAAAATCCTTTACATTATTATAGGAATAAAAATCTTCCCACTCATTACTAAAATCTGTTTGAGAAATCAGTATTTGTGTTATAAAAATGAAAATGATATTCAGTGTTAGTTTGAACTCTTTTTTTGAAAAAAGCGACATACGTTATTTTTTCTCAAAGATATTTATTTAAAGTGAAATTGAAAATATGTGATTAAATAAAAGAAAAAAATTAATTTTGGTGTCAATTCCATATTAACATGATTGAAAATACTTATCATATCCCAGAAATTCTGATTCTTTTATACACCATCATAACTTTTGGTTTTTCAGCTGTAGAAAAAGCAATGAATTGGGAGGAAAGTATAGCATATTATAAGAATCATTTTAAAGATACTGTTTTAAAAAAAGCTATTCCTCTTTTGCTTTTATTGGTGATTATAACTGAATTGATTGTAGCGGTTACTGGGATTACAGGAGTGTTCAGTTTGGTTGTATTCAATGAAAAAAATATTGCTTTTTTTAGCTTAATACTTGCCTCTATCACTTTAATTGGTTTAATGTTTGGACAAAGAATTGCTAAAGATTATCAAGGAGCTATGCTAATCACTGTTTATTTTATTCTTACTGTATTTGGTTTATTATTATTAACCTAACCAGGTTATTACAATAAAAAAGCTCGAAGTTTTGAACTTCGAGCTTAAGTTTGTTTTTTATTAGCTTATGTTTTAAAACGAATTCTGTAAATTTAAATTAGAAACACCTACTAATTCCCCTTCTAAAAATAATTTTACAGGGTAAACTCCTTTTTCATAAGTTTCACCTCTTCTTTGAATATACATTACTACATTAGTATCATTGTTATTATAATCAATAATTGCATGATTTGTATATTTTTTTTCAATCTCACCATCCTTTAAAGTAAAAATACCTTTTGCATCTTCTGTTTTACCTTCAGGATTTTGTAATACTAAATGAGCATCCTTTTTCCCAGAATCTACTTTGTTATTATGTAATAATTTAAAACTTACTTTTATTAATTCTGTTTTATTAGCGTTATTTGTTTTTTGGTATTTTCCACTAGAATTCATTTTCATGGCTACTACTTCCATATTATTAATTCTGAGGTTTTCTTCTAAAATTTCTCTATCTTTTTTATCTGCTAGAGAAAGTAAACTATTTGAATTTACACTTTCTATAAAAGAAATTTTCCCTTTTTCTAGAGTAAGATCATCATATCTTTTATTGAATTTAGCTAATGTGTTTTTGTATTCAATAATGTTTGACCAACCTGTTTCTTCTAATTCTTCAATTGATTTTAAATAAACAGTAAGTTTCTCTTTTTCAATTTTTAACGAATGTGATACTTCTTTATGTTCATTTATGGCAATTTCATATTTTTTTTCTAGAGCTGAAAACTTATCAATAGCTTTAATTTTTTCTTTTTCAATATAGTTTAGAACTTTATTGCTTTCTTCATTTGTTGCAACAATTGATGAATTGAAATTATAAACCAACTCTTCTTTAATTGATTCTTTATTCGAGTTTCTTCTATTTAAAGCTTCCTTTCTTGCATCTGCTACGCTATAGCTTTTTTTACTTTGTGCCGACTTTAAAGCTTGTTTATTTTCTCTAACTTCTTTTTCATACAATTCTCTCTCATTAATTATTTCCGGTTCTGCTTCTGCTACTTCATTACTATTTTTAACATTATTTGATTTACTAATACTTGTTTTTGTTTTTTCATTTGAAACTTGATCTGAACTAACTAATGAAACAGATTTTTTAGCAATTTCATTTTGTTTTGTTTCAGTTGCTTTATAATTACTTTCAACATTCGATTGTTGTTTTTCATCTGAAACTTGATTTGTATTATCAAGATTATTTGATGTTATAGCTTTATCTTCTTGTTTAATTTCTTTATTATTCTGATCATTTTCTTTTGATAATTCTTGTTTTGTTTTAACTACTTTATAATTATTCTCAACATATTCAGGTTCTTTAACCTTTGTTACTTGCTTTTGATCGGGTTCTTGATCTGAGTCAACAATTTCATCAGGTTTTTTTATGACCTCTTCTTTTTGTTTAGATTCGCTTTGAACAAGTTCTGATTGACTACTTCCTGAACTTTTCTTTTTCTTAGTGTCTTGAATATTTATAAAATTAAACTCTGTACGTCTGTTCATTTGATGTGCTTCTTCATCACACTCAATACCATTAATACATTGGTTAATTAATTTCTCTTCACCATAACCTTTGGCTTTTATTCTTTCTGTGTCAATTCCTTGAGATCTTAAATATTTAACTGCTGCTTTTGCTCGTTTTTCTGATAAACCTTTATTATAAGTATTTGTTCCTCTTGAATCTGCAAATGCTGATGCTTCAATTATTAAGTTAGGATTTTCATTCATAACATTTACAATCTTATCCATTTCTTTTGCTGCTGCTGCTGTAATAGTTGCATCATCAAAATCATAATATATAGGTTGTAATCTTTTAATTACCGGTTTGTCTTTATATATTTTACTTAAATTTAAATTGGTATGTAAAGCTGTGTGGTAATTTTCTTCTAGTATCTCAATATTCTTTTGGTCATTGTTATAATTAGGATTAGACGCTATAAGTGTATATTCGTTTGCACATGAAACTGTAAATTTATAAGTACCATCAACATAAGTAGAGGTTGATTCTAATAAATCTCCTTCATCATTATATAAATCAACTGTAGCTCCAGAAATTACTTCTTGAGTATCTATATCTTTTACTCTACCGTCAACAGAAATAAAACATTCTCCTGGACGTACATCTTCTGCTAAGGTGAAAGAATATAAGTCATCATTATCTTTACCTTGTAATCTATTTGAAGTAAAAAAGCCTTGATTATTATCTTTATTTACTATATATGCAAAATCATCATTAATACTATTAATAGGTGCAGCTAATTGATATATTTCTGAAGTTGAATCATCATAAATTTCTACAGCAAAAACATCAAGCTTCCCTTTACCTGGGTGACCATCAGATGAAAAATATAGAATATCTTCTTCTGATAAAAAAGGTGTGGTTTCATTACCTGAGGTATTTACATTTTTACCTAAGTTTTTAGGCTTACCAAAAGTACCATCCTTTAATAAATCAACAACAAATATATCTGTACCACCTTGAGATGGTAATCTATTTGAAACAAAATACAATTTTGTGTTGTCGTTATTAAGTACAGGATAACCGGTTGAAGTATCATCACTATTAAAAGGTAATTTTTCGATATTAGTCCAATTTCCTTCACTATCAACATTTGCCCTAAAAAGATCTAATCTTAAATTTTTGTCTAATTTTTGTTTAGATGTTTTTCTTAAATATTTATTTCTACTAAAATAAACTGTTTTGGAATCATTGGTATAAGCAATACCTGTTGTGTTATATTTATTGTTTTCTTTATTGGTTACAGGTTCGATATTTTTAATCTCGCCATCGTAATCAATATCACCAACAAATAATTCCTTTCTTGGATTATAATTTTTCTTTGATCCTGCAATTGCCTCTTCAGCTGATGTAAAAATTAATTTGTTATTGTCTAAAATTGCAACACCATAATCTGAATTGTTTTTATTTACCTCTAAAAATTTAATTTGATACTTCCCTGTGGATTGAGTAAACCCATAAAAGTAGCTAGTAAGTAATAAAATAAAAATGATCCCCTTTTTCATAATATATTTAATGTATATAATTGTTATTCAATTAGTTGATTTACTTTTCCTATTTTCGAATGATACTTTATTTTTATTTTAAACCATCCTTATAACAAGAATTAACTTATCAACAGTGTGTTAATAACGTTGAATTATAGATAAAATTATATTCTTTTTTAATTTTTTAGAAAGGTGATAATTAAAATTTTGAGCATAAAAAAAGTCCAATATAAAATTGGACTTCCTCAATATAAATTTTAGTAAGTATTAATTTACTGGTACTTCTTCTGTTTTTTCTGGAGATTTAGATTCTTCCTCAGCTGGATCATATGTAACGTTTAAAGCGTCAATTACTGCATCTGTAATGTTTAAAGTTTCTTCTCCATATAGAACGCTTTTAGTTTGACTTGAGGTTCCAAGAACATAAGTATACCCATTTGAAACAGCATAATCTTCAATAAAGTCTTTAATTTCATTGTCAATTTCTTCTATAATTTTTTGCCCTTCTTGTTGAATTTGTTGTTGAGCCATTTGTTGACGTTGCTGAATCATTTGCTGTTCTTGCATTAATTCTTGTTCTTTTTGAGCTCTATCATTAGTAGATAACTTACTAGAGGTTTGTTGATAAGCTTGAACTTTTAATTGAAACTCTTGAGCTAAACGATCTAAATCTCCTGATATACTTTGAGATTTTTCTCTCATTATATTTTCTGCATTCTTTGAACCTTCGTATTCTTTGAGTACTTCCTCTACATTCACATATGCAATTTTTGATTGGTTACATGATGACATAATCATCAATAATCCAATAACAGTTACTAATTTTTTCATTTCTATTTTTTTTGAATTAGGCGACAAATGTATATAAATGAATTAAATTATTATCAAACTTGTTTAATAATTATAGAAAAACTAAGTATAACTATAATTTATTACAACAATACATTCTATAAATTACATTTATAAAAAGATAATTAATCTCCTTTTGTCTATTTAACTTAAAAACATTAGTTGTGGATAATTATTAAATTTACCTAAAAGTTTCTTAAATCTCTTTAAAACGTCTAATTCGTGTTTCTAATAACATAAATCAAAGAAGAGTACTCTTTATTTTGTTTTGCTTTTAAATTAGAAAGAAATCCTCTATAAAATGCTTTGATCGGATTTGAAAAACCAGATTTATATTTTTCGGATAATAAGCCAACATAGTATGCATCAAATTTCATTGGTAAGGTTTTTACAATTTTAAAATCTGACTCTCCAAAAATTAATTGAATTGATTTTTGGGAAAAATGCCAAAGATGTCGAGGCACATCATAAGCTGCCCAAAATTTTCCATAATAATTTGCATCGTAACTTTTATAATTTGGTACAGCTACAATCAAAGTTCCTTTAGGACTTAGTAGTTTTTTTAATGAAACAATATATTCTGATAAATTTGGAACATGCTCTAATACATGCCACATAGTTATAACATCATATTGTTTGGTATTATCAATAAGTAATTCTTCAATATTATTATGAATGGAATGTTCAATTTTATTAACTGCGGTTTTTCTTGCATTAGCGTTAGGTTCAACCCCGGTCACTTTCCATTGATTATTACTACAGGCCTCTAAAAAATCTCCTGTACCACAACCAATGTCAAGAATGGTATTCTTTTCAGAACTAAAAGAATTTATAAGCTTTACTTTTTGTTTAATGGTGTGGTTTTTTACAACTTGATAAATTTTATCAAATAAAGATTTATTAGAATCTGTATGTGAAATATAATTTTCACTTTCATAATACTTACCCAAATCCTCATCTATAGGTTTAGGATAAGTTAACAATATATCGTACTTTTTATCATACAAAAGTGTAAATGTTTCACGTGAAACAGTATGATCTACACACTTCAAAAATGGCTCTTCTTGATTATAATTAAACTTGTTTTCTTCTTCTTTCTTTGACATTTATTTAATAGAATCTGCTTAATAAATATTATCTTCCCATATAAACTAATAACACAGATATATCGCTGGGAGAAACCCCGGAAATTCTACTTGCTTGTGATATCGTTGTTGGCTGTATTTTACTTAATTTTTCTCGTGCTTCAAAAGAGATAGATTTTATTTTTTGATAATCAAAATTCTGAGGAATTTTAATCCCTTCTAATCTTAATAATTTATCAGCACTATTCTTTTCTTTTTCTATATATCCTGAATATTTAACATGAATTTCTGTTTGTTCAATTATTTCATTATCTATGTTATTATCAATAATAAATTGTTCTACTTTAGGAAATTTTCTAACATCCTTAAAGTTTAATTGAGGTCTTGCTGCTAACTTAAACATCTTCATAGATTGATTAACTGTAGCTGATTTATTATGTATTAAAATAGGATTAACATCTTCTGGTTTTATACTGGTTTTTCTTAGAAAATCGATAAACAAATCTGTTTTAAGTTGTTTTTCTTTAACCCTGTCCATTCTCTCTTGAGAGGCTAAACCAATTTTAAAAGCTTTTGGTGTTAATCTTAAATCGGCATTATCTTGTCTTAATAATGTTCTATATTCAGCCCTTGAAGTAAACATTCTATATGGTTCATCCGTTCCTTTTGTTATAAGATCATCAATTAAAACACCAATATAAGCTTCATCTCTACGTAATACAAAGGCTTCTTTCTTTTGAACTTTTAAAGCAGCATTGATACCCGCCATTAAACCTTGAGCTCCGGCTTCTTCGTAACCTGTAGTGCCATTAATTTGTCCTGCAAAAAAAAGGTTTTTTACTAATTTAGTTTCTAGAGTTTCCTTTAGCTGGGTTGGTGGAAAATAATCGTATTCAATAGCATATCCAAATCTTAATATCTTTACATTCTCAAAGCCTTCTACTTTTTTCAAAGCTTTATATTGCACTTCGTGAGGTAAGGAGGTTGAAAAACCATTAACATAAATTTCGGTTGTATTCCAGCCTTCGGGTTCAATAAATAACTGATGTCTTTCTTTAGATGAGAATCGATCAATTTTATCTTCAATAGAGGGGCAATATCTTGGACCCGTTCCCTGAATTCTACCAGTATACATTGGCGAATTATCAAAACCTTCTCTAAGTAAATCATGAACTTCATTTGAAGTATAAGTCATATAACACGACCTTTGTTCTTTAAGAATTTTTGTTTGATTTGAATATGAAAATTTTAATGGTTTCTTATCTCCAGGCTGCTCAGTCATTTTAGAAAAATCTAAGGATTTTGCATCTACCCTGGGTGGAGTACCAGTTTTCATTCTGCCGGATTCAAAACCTATCTTTACTAGGTCTTCTGTGATGCCAATTGAAGCGCTTTCGCCAGCTCGTCCGCCGCCAAAAGTTTTATCACCAATATGAATTTTACCATTTAAAAAAGTCCCAGCAGTTATAATAATTGTTCTTGAATAAATATTAATCCCCAACTGAGTCTTAACACCAATTACTCTATCCTTCTCGAATATTAATCCGTTAACCGAATCTTGGTATAGATCTAAATTATCTAATTGCTCTAATGTATTTCTCCATTCTTCAGCGAATCTCATTCTATCACTTTGAGCACGTGGACTCCACATCGCAGGTCCTTTTGACTTATTCAACATCTTAAATTGAATAGCTGTTTTATCAGTGATAATACCGCTATAACCACCTAAGGCATCAATCTCTCTAATAATCTGACCTTTTGCTATTCCGCCCATAGCTGGATTACAACTCATCTGAGCAATATTTTGTAAGCTCATTGTGATCAACAAAGTTCTTGCTCCTAAATTTGCAGCTGATGCAGCCGCTTCGCTTCCAGCATGACCCCCACCAACTACTATAACATCATATTTCTTATCAAACATAGCTTATTAAAATAAATTTGTTCCACGTGGAACATTCTTGCAAATAGAATTAGATTCTAGCTTTAAGTAAAATTAGTTCTATCCATTTAAAAAGTTCGCAAAGATAAGTAATAATCTTCTTTAGATCTCATCAATAATTTTTGCTCTTTTGATTTGTCTTTATAATCACAATAATGCAGTATTCCGTGAATCATGACTCTATGAAGTTCATCTTCAAAATCTATTTGTAAATTCTTAGCGTTTTCTTCTACTCTATCCGTAGATACATAAATATCTCCTGAGACAATGGTTCCAACAGTATAATCAAAACTAATTATATCTGTTAATGTGTTGTGTTTTAATTGTTTAATGTTAATCTCTAATAAATAATTATCATTACAAAATATATAATTTATTTCGCCTAATTCCATATTCTCACTATGAATAGTAAATTCTATCCATTTACTTAATTCCTTATCTTTTTTTAATACAAATGTATTCTCCGAAGTATAAACTACCATAGGTCAATTTTAATATTGAACTCTGTAAAATTAATTATTTTGAAAGTAATCTTTGGTTTTATTCTGATATAAAGGTTGAAAGTGAAGATTCTTTCTAATCAAAATCTCCTCTTTATCAAAATAAATATTTTTATTAATTATTGCTTTAATTGAATCTCTTCTCTGAATATCATTACCCATTGTAGATTTTCTTTTGGAATCTTTATTTTGATCAAAAGTAGCTTTCTCTAATTTTAATAATTCATATTCCAGCTTTTGCATTCTTCGTAGAGATTCATTGGTAATCCCTTTTTGTAATAATATTTTTTCTAATTCCTCCATTTGCTTAATTGCCTCTTTACCACCTTTTCCTTTTCCAGGATTTTTACCTAACAAATCATTAAGTTGTTCTTTTAATATACTTTGTTCTTGATACATTTGAAATTGTTCTCCCGTTAATTGTTCCTTTGATTTATTGCCTTGTGATTGCCCGGGTTTTATTCCATCTTTCATTTTTTGAATCATTTCACCTTGTTTCTTTATAATATCAGGTAAACTAACGCTTTCTCCTTTTTTTCCTTTTCCTTGGCCACTACCTGGTTTTTTATTCATCATATTCTGTAACATATTACTTAATAGGTCTGCTAAATTGTTAGCGGCTGTCATTGTGTAATGTTGATTTGATATTCCTTGAGGTACTTTATTATCCGTTATATTTTCAAGGGATTTGTCTAAGTTGTAATTTGCAATACTAATATCTTCTTGAATTTTAGAACTCAATCTAACCATCCTTAAAGAAAGGGTATATAAACTATCATCAATATGTTCAAAATACTCTTTTAATAATATTTGCTTTTTTAATTTTTCAGGATACTGAGAGTTTTTTGAAGTAATGCCTTTGAAAGATTTCATCAATTCCTCCTGATCAAAAGAAAAAATTATCAGGTTCTCTATAATTTGCTGCAAATCTTTAATGTTTTCTTCACTGCCTTCCATTTCCATTTGCATAGAACTTTCTTTTAATTTCTCACTCAATTCTTTCATTTTATTGGAGGCTGATTTTTGGTTTTTCTTAGCGTTTTGTTCGGACTTGCCATCTGAATTACTTTCACTTTTCTTTAAGTAATCTGATGCTTTTTTCATATTCATCTCAATCAATTTTTCATCAGCTTTGGTGTCTTGTAATTTATATGGTTGCTTCAATTCTTCGTTTTGTTCGTTTAATTCATTAAAATCTTTTTGAATACTATCAAATTTACTATTTAAATTTTGCTGTTTTTTAGAGTTGTTTTTATCGTTTTGTTTTTCTGATAAGTTGTTCTGTTCTTTAGCTAGCATATCTAATTTTTCAATTATTTGAGCAGTCTTTTTTTCAACATAAAACCTTTTGGTCAATTCTAAAATTCTTTCTAAAGATCTAGTTTCTTGTTTTGATTGCTCTTTAAGTTTATCAATTTTATTTAAAAGATCTTCTTTCTTAAGTTTGTCAGCCATTTTTTCAAGTTCTTTAAGTAAGTCTTTTTGCTTTTGAAGATCTTTATTTTCTTGGATTCTATCTTTTAAACTTTGTTTTTTTTCTTCTAAAATTATATCCTCTTCTTTTCCAATTTCTTCTAAATTTTTTAATAGTTTATTTGTGTTTTTTTGTAGTATTTCCTGGTATTTTTTTTGTCTTTCTAAAAACTCATTCAATTGCTTTTTATCATTCCATTCTGTACTGTTTTTTGATTTTAATTTTTTAGAAAATTCTTCTATAGATTTTTGTAGTTCCTCTGATTTTATAGCCGAATTTTCAATATCATTTATACTCTGCTTTTGCTCTTTTAAAATCTCTTCTTCTTTTTCTTGTTTTGATTTGTTATTATAATGAAATATTTGTGATACAGATTTTTTTCTTCCATTGATTCCATCATTATCAAATACCTCAAAATGTATTTCATAATTTACTCCTTCAAGTAAATCAAATCCATTAGGAAAAACATAAAAAAACTCTTCAAAATCAGAATTTCCGATTGAAATATTTTTCTTAATAACCTTTCTATTTATAGTGTTTTTTGCAACAATTTGAACTTCTGATAAACCATAGTCATCACTAAGTTGACCAATAAATTGGACAGGACCTCTGCTAACAGAATCAATATCTGATTTTATTAAAATACTAGGAAACTGATCTTTTATAGTTTTTAAACTAAAATTTAATTTCTCATATTCTATCAACTGTTTATTTGAAGTATTTATTTGATAATCTAAATTGTTTCTAATTGTTTTGCTAAGTATATAATTTCCTTTTTTTAAATTATTGAACGGTTCCGAAAATTCATTCTTACTTTTAGCGTTTTTAGCCTTGGTTCTGTCATTGGTTTTAAAATGAACCTCTTTCGTGTTTTTCGAAGCTACTTTCCAAGTAATTTTCGTTCCCTCAGGAATAATTGCGTTTCCAGTATTTTTTATAAATTCAGTGCTTTTTCTTGTATAATTAGGGTAATCCAATTCCATTTGAAAATCAATTATTTTTGGAGTAGAAATGACTTCCAGAATATAATCTTTTGATAAAACCTTATTTGCTTCAAGATAAAATTCAATATTCTTAACCGGGTAATCAAAATCAAACTTAAATTCACCATTTTGATTTTTACTTAAATAATGACTTTCGTTATTAAAATTAATTTTTACATTTTCAGGAGCCACAGTACCAACTGTTAAAATTTGTAAAGAGAAAGGCTTTCCTTCAATTGTTTCTAAAGTATTATTTAAAATTTTAAATTGAAACGGAGCTGGGGGTAAATAACTAACTTTATGATGCACTACCCTATCAAAACTTTGTGTAAAAATAGAATTATTTCCTGTTAAAAAAGTAAATAACCAAATAATAATAGGAATACTTAAGTATTTGATATACTTAATGTTGTATTTAAAATTAATTGCATTTGAAAAAGGAATTGGCTTTAAATTCTTAGCTTTTTGCTCAATACTTGCCACTAATAATTCCGACTGATAATCACTTTCTTTTAGTTGCAAAACATTTAGCAATTTATCATCTACTTCTTTAAAGTGTTGGCCTATTATTTTAGATGCATTAGTAGGGGTAATTCCCTTTTGTAGTCCAACCAATTTTAGTAATGGAAAGACAATAAACTTTGCCAATAAACCTAGTTCAACAATAATAAAAACCCAAAATAAAATGGTTCTGGGTAAAGGTTTTAACCATAAAAAATACTCAATAAAAAGGGTGAAAATAAAATATAATAAACCAAAAGAAAGAAAGAAAATGCTCCCTTTTATAATTTCATTAGTATAATATTTTTTAATAAAATGTTGTAGTTTTTGTTGTATGTTGTTGAATTTTTTCAATTACTAAATATCCTTTTTAAAAAACTAAATTACAATATAATTCAAAATAGTAAAGCTTTTTACTTTATCCTTTTTACTTTATCCTTGATAATTTATCTTTGCTGCTTAAATTTATTTTTATGTCAAAACCAGTAAGAGTACGCTT
>DAOVTF010000182.1 GCA_030633225.1 Flavobacteriaceae bacterium | reverse complement strand
TCAAAAAAAGGATACAATATTTCCTTCAAATAACTTTCAGCCTTTAAAGTTGCGTTCCCTATACTCTGATGGTATAAATAATTTTGTTTTACCTGAATTTAATAAAGGTGGTTCTATTAGTATTAAATCAGAAAATGCTAAAGTACAAAGTCAAAGTTTAACGGCTCTATTAATGAACGTTTCTGTTAACGGTAAAACTAAACAAACCTACGTTTATGGTCGAAAAGGAATGTCAGGAAGGCCTCAAATATTAAATTTTGACGAACTGAATCTTTCTATAGCTTATGGTTCTAAAGAAATGGCACTGCCTTTTTCTATAAAACTGAATAAATTTATTTTAGACAAATATCCAGGTACAAATAGTGCCTCATCTTATGCAAGTGAAGTCCAATTAATTGATCAAAATAAAAATGTAAAAAAAGATTTTCGGATTTATATGAATAATATTTTAAATTACAATGGTTATCGTTTTTTTCAATCTTCTTTTGATAAAGATGAAAAAGGAACATACTTAAGCGTCAATAATGATTTTTGGGGAACCTTAATTTCTTATATTGGTTATGCTTTGTTAACTATAGGTATGCTTCTTACTTTTTTCAGTAAAAAGACAAGATTTTATCAAGTAATTAAAAAAATTAAAGCTTTAAGACTAAAAAATTCAACTTTTACACTTGTCATTTTCTTATTATCATCATTCTTATCATATGCTCAATTACAAAAAGAAAATTTAAATGATAAACATGTGATTAATATTGATCATGCAAACAATTTCAGCAGGCTTATTGTTCAAGATTATAAAGGTAGAATGAAACCTATTCATACCTTATCAAGTGAATTGTTAAGAAAACTGTCTAAAAAAGAAAGCATGTATGGCTTAACTGCTGATCAAATTATGTTAAGCATGTTCGTAAACAGTAGTGATTGGTATGGAGTTGATATTATAAAATTAGGAAAACATAAAGACATTCAAAAAAAATTAGGCGTTTCTAGTGAAATTGTGTCTTACAAAAATTTCTTTTCAAAAAATGGTGATTATAAATTAAGAGACGAAGTTCGTAGAGCACATGGCATGAAACAATCAGATAGAGGAGTTTACGAAAAAGAATTAATAAAAATAGATGAAAAAGTTAACATACTTAGCATGATTTTTTCGGGTAGTTTATTGAAAATTATTCCAGATACAAATGATTCAAACAATACGTGGATTTCAAATAACGACCATAAGAATCACAACCATAGTAACAATGAAAATTCTATTGCTGAAACTTTTTTTAACACATATAAAACGTCTCTAAAAAAGGCAATAAAAACCAAGGATTATAGTGATGCAGATAAACTTATCAGCGAGCTTAAAGATTATCAATATAAAAAAGGCGGATCAATAATTCCATCATCAACAAAAATTAATGGAGAAATATTACTGAATAAATCAAATATATTTAACCGTTTGGCTTTGCTTTATTTTTTACTCGGAATAGCATTTTTATTCTTTTTGTTTCTATCGGTTTTTAAGCCAAATATAGATTTGAGAATTGCTTATAAGGTTTTATTCTCTTTAGTTATCCTTGGATTTGTCTTTCATACTATAGGTCTCGGATTAAGATGGTATATCTCGGGAAGAGCACCTTGGAGTAATGGTTATGAATCTATGATCTATATAGCCTGGACATCAACTTTAGCAGGTATAATTTTTACAAGAAAATCTTTTGGTGGTTTAGCAGCAACAATGGTGTTAGCTGCAACTATTCTTTTAGTATCTATGTTGAGTTTTCTTGATCCAGAAATTACACCATTGGTTCCTGTTTTAAAATCATATTGGTTAACAATTCATGTATCATTAATTGCAGGTAGTTATGGTTTTTTAATGCTGGGTGCTATCATAGGGCTAATAAATTTAATCCTTATGATCTTTTTAAAAGACACTAATAAAATTAGGCTTAAAAGAGTAATAAAAGAGATGACCTATTTAAGTGAGCTAACCTTGGTTGGCGGTTTGTTTATGGTTAGTATTGGAACTTTTTTAGGTGGTATTTGGGCAAATGAATCATGGGGAAGATATTGGGGATGGGATGCTAAAGAAACCTGGGCACTTGTTACTATACTTGTCTATGCATTTATACTTCATATGAGAATCATTCCAAAATTATTTGGACTATTTAGCTATAATGTGGCAACTATATTTGGATTAGCCTCTGTAATTATGACTTATTATGGTGTTAACTATTATTTGTCAGGATTACATTCTTATGCAACAGGAGACCCTGTACCTATTCCAAACTGGGTTTATATAGTAATTGCTTCAATCGCCATTATAAGTAGTATGGCTTACTTTAAAAAGAAGAAATATAATATTTAAATATCTATACAAATTACGGCACAATAATTCCATCTTCTAATATTAGATCATATTTATAACCGGCGCCAAAATCTTTATTTAAGGTTACTTTGGCTTTCATTGTTACCATTGATCCTTCTTTTACAAATGTATCAGATGTGATTACAAGATCATAATCATCTTTACTGCCATCTTTAATATGAATCCAATTTTTACCCATGATATTAGGGTTTATCTTTACACATTTACCAGTAATTTGAACAGTTTTCCCTTCGTATTCTTTTATATTTTCAATCAATTCAGAAATTTTAATTGACCCTTTTTGTCTAACAACTACAGTTGGATTCTCCTTACCAATATTTTGATCAGTTTTTTGTTGATTTATTTTACTCGTATTATTACTGTGATTAGCCTGAACTAAACTTGTAACTAAGTAAATTTTTTCAAATACTTTATTGTGTTCTTTACTTTCAAAATTAGTTTTAAGTAATCCTCCTTTATAAAAATAGTCTTCACCAACATTTATATCTTGTTTTCTTGTTGCTAACCAATATTGTTCACCATTTTCTTTTACATTTAGATAAACATATTTAGTAGCTGAAAGAATTTCTACAACTGTAACTTTATGCATTTCATTACTTAAGGATTGATTAGTTTTTGCAATGGGTTTAGCTGTAGGTTCTTTCGAAAATATCCCAGTGCTTTCACCCGAATTTATACTATTATCTGATGATGTTATTACCTTTGGCCCTTTATTACATGCTAAGGCAAAAATTAAAACAATTGCCGCGATAAGTGTTAATCTTACTTTATTAATCATAATTTGTTATTTCTTTTTACTGTAAAATCTCTTTACAAGTTTTGCATAAATTCTATAATTGTCTTCTTGATTACTATTTGAGTATTCTCCAGATATACTAAACATCAATTTTCTGTTGATATTATAGTTAAGGTTTGTACCATAATAATTCTGCTTATTAGACCCAATGTGACTGTTATAATAATTGAAATTTGCATTTCTATAATAAAAATCAGCATTAAGTCTATTCTTTATTATATATCTTGAATATCTCAAAGATAATATATTACTCTCTAAATAATTTGATGTGTTTATATTATAATTGGCAGATAAACTTCCACCAATACCGGGCACTTTCGAATAAGTTATATAGCCATAAATATTATCTGATTTATTCTGATTATCACTTTGAAACCTTTTACTATAACTTATTCCTGCAATTACATATTTAATAGGTCTAACATTCAATCTAACTCTTAAACCTTGCCTTGCTATATCGTCATCCAATAAACGTTCAATTTCTGTTTTAAAAGTTTCGTAATACAAAATTCTTTTACGTGAATCGTAAGAAAGTGTCAAGTCAATTTTTCTGTTGAATCTATACCTTGCTGAGGCATAAAGATTAGTAAGTCTAACATCATTATTTACCGTATCACCTACTTTATTATACAAATCTAATTCAAGCGAAGTGAAAAGGTTTAATTTTTTCATTACTGTACTTGAATGTTGAAAATATGTATATCTTCTATCAATCTCACCATCATTTCTTTGTTCAATAAGTCCTAAAGTAGTTTGAGAATAAAAATTTGTGTTATCTGATATTCGTCCGTAATATGCTCCATACTCTAACAAATCAGAATTAAAACTATAATCAAAAATATCTGGTCTAAACCCTACAATAGCACCAACATAATTTTTACCAAAATATTTATCAATCTGTAATCCATCAATAGCACCGACTGATGAAATCTTATTATTAATTTTTCTTCCAATTACAATTGATAAAGTTGGGTCAATATCATATCTTAAAGCTAAATTGTATACATTGAATCTATTTTTATTTTTAGAATTTTTATTTTCTCCCGAATTAAAATATTGCCTATAATTTAAATAGGTTTCAAAAGAGAATTTTGAATTATGAATGTGTTCAGCATTTAAAGAAAAACGATACATCATTCTATATCTATCATCCCTTATACTTGACAATGTATTATAACTAGCAACTGAAATTCTTCCTTTAATTTCTTGCAAATACTTTAAGTCTTTTTTATTCTCATCAACAGTTACCAAAGTATCTAAACTTTTAACAATCACTTTATCTTCAACAACCTCTTTTTTTAAATTTTTATTGTTAACAGAAAAATTAAAATATACATCATCTCCTTTTTTAATATCACAATCATATATTGAAGAGCAAACTACTGAATTTGATGATTTGTTTTTTACAATTAAACAAGGCGTTTTTTGATTTAAAAATTTTAAAGTATCTCCAACATTAATATTCTTGGTATCATCAAATTTTACATAAACACTTTTAGAAGTAACAAAAGAAACTTTTCCATTAATCAATTGGTCTTTTTCTTGTCCAAAAATATTTGAACTAGTAAAAACAATAAATGATATGAAAATATATTTATATTTCATATTCATTTAACTTTTACCATTTGGATGACATTGAAAACAAGCGCTACTTTCATAAACGTAACCTGACACTTCACTGTGATCATTATTAGTTTCCGAACTTGTATGACAGGTTAAACAATTAAAAACCCCGTAATTATT
>DAOVTF010000176.1 GCA_030633225.1 Flavobacteriaceae bacterium | reverse complement strand
TGAATTCCCTTTTTGATGTAAACCTCGTTCTACCCAATGCACTACAGGGAAAAATTTAACTTTTTTTGAAGATACCCAATCGTAAACTGTTTGTGTTGATTCTAAAAATTCATTGGCCCATTTTTTACCCCAAATTTCCTTTTCATCAAATTCGGCAAATGAAAACCAATCTTTTTTTGCTTGAGAAACAGTATCTTTTATTTTTGAAAATTTTTGCTGTTTAGAGTTTATAAAAAACATACCCCCAAAAGATTCTTTTGCAAGACCTCCAAAGTTTTTTTCAATATCTCGTTCAATTATAACAACTTTTTTATTAGCATCCAATAATTCAATTGCTGCTGTAATTCCAGAAATACCACCACCAATAATTACAGTATCGGATTGAAAAGTATTTTTTGTCATGAATTTATTTTAAATAAGCGTATTTAAATGTGAATTAGAAGTCTAAAAAAATAAAACTAAAATAACATTAGTTTAATCATCTTTCTTAAGAAAATCCAGATCATGTAATTCGTCTAATTCCTTTAATAGATCAAATGTTTTTTTGGCTTCCTCTTCATCAACAATACTAATTGCTGCACCAACATGAACCATAACATAATCGTTAACCTTTGCTTCGGGCACTAAGGTTAAGCTAACTTCTTTTACTACACCGTCAAAAGAAACTCTACCAACTCGAAATATTTCATCTAATTGGGCTGTAATTTCAATTAATTTTCCAGGGATTGATAAACACATTGTAATTTAAATGTTTAATGATTAAAAATTTAAAACTGTCATTCCCGTGGAAACGGGAATCCTATATTAATTTCCTTAGTTTTGATTACCCACCAACCAATTATACCATCCTTTCATTCCTTCACCAGTAATTGCTGAAACTTCAAAAAACTTTAAATTGGGGTTTACTTGTAAAGCATATTCTTTTACTTTATCCATATCAAAATTTAAATATGGTAATAGGTCTATTTTATTAATGATACAAATATCAGAACTATGAAACATATCAGGATATTTGATTGGTTTATCTTCACCTTCAGTAGTGCTAATAATAACCACACGTTTATTTTCGCCAAGATCAAACATTGAAGGACAAACCAAATTCCCAACATTCTCAATCATCAATATTGAATTATCTTTTATTTCAAGTTTTTTAACAGCATCGTAAACCATATCGCTTTCTAAATGACAACCTTTTCCGGTATTAATTTGTATAACAGGAATATTTAATGCATCAATTCTATTTGCATCATTCAAGGTTTGTTGATCTCCTTCAATTACATAAAAAGAATTTTCAGATTTTAGATCTTCTAATGTTTTTTCTAAAATAGAAGTTTTACCCGATCCGGGAGAACTGACCAAATTAATAGCAAAGATATTTTTAGCATCAAAATAGCCTCTATTTCTAGCTGCCATAACATCGTTATGTTGCAAGATATTTTTTTCAACTTCAACAATTGTTTTATGATGATGGTCATGAGAATGACTATGTGAGTGATCGTGCGAATGATCATGATCACCATGGTGATGAGATTTAAGATCTTTAGGATTTTGAATAACTACACCATTTTCTTCACTGCCACAACCACAAGTACCACACATAATTTTAAATTTAATTTACCAAATTTAGTATTTTTTCATCAAAGAAATCTATAGCATTTGATAAATTTAATTCTGCATATTTTGATAAGCCCATTGCAAGACAAAAGTTATCGCCGGTAATTCCTAAAGTGAATGCTTTTGGATGTTTATTATAAATAGTGTCTGTTAAATATAGTACTGATTGTGGATCTAGCTCGTGAGATGTAAAGCTATCTGTCGCTTTAGGAGAACATTTTTTATAAATAAAGCCTTTTTTAAATTTTGTTTCGTGTGCGTCTATAAAAATTACCCTTTGATATTGCTTAACTAATTCGGCATCTTCTACTTGTAATTGGTATCGATACTCTATATCATAATTAATAGGTAAATAAGATTTAATTTTATCAAGAAAAGCCCAACCCAATCCATCATCGGCTCTTCCACAATTACCAATACCAAAGAGTAATGTTTTTGATTTATTATTCATTTTATTAAAAATTATTTATACATTATTTTTTAATTTTCTTATCAACAACATTTCCATAATGATCAAATAATTGTAATTCTAATGGCATTTGACCCATGGCATGCGTTGCACAACTCAAACAAGGATCGTAAGCTCTAATTGCCACTTCAACCTGATTCATCATACCTTCTGTAATTTTGGCTTTCCCATCTAAAACATTATTAGCAACCCATCGAACGGCTTGGTTCATAGGTTCATTATTGTGCGTTGTTGATACAATAAGGTTACAACGTGTAATTCTGTCTTTATCATCTACTTCATAATGATGAATTAAAGTACCACGAGGTGCCTCAATAATTCCAACACCTTCTTTTCTACGTTCTCCTTTTCGGATAAGATCATTACTTAAAATATCGTCATCTTCTAATAAATTTTTCATCATTTCTGCACAGTATAAAACTTCAATTAATCTTGCCCAATGTGTGTGCATAGTCATATTGTTTATTTCACCATTTGAAATCGCTTTAAAATCTAAACGTTCTTGTTCTGCTAGCGGAGTTTCAATTCCATCACAAATATTAATTCTTGCTAATGGGCCAACACGATTCCAACCTTTTTCTTTACCTAAATGTTTTAGATATGGAAATTTTAGATAAGTCCATTTTTCAACATTTTCGTAGAAGTATTGATTGTAGTCATCACTTGGAACATCATCTAATGTAATATTTCCTTTAGCATCAGTTGCTCTTAATACACCATCATAAAGCTCTAAGAATCCATTTTTTTTATTAACCAAACCTAAATGCCCGGAAGGATATTTGGCAAATGAATCTAAAAATTTCTTATTAGTGATATGATAGGTTTTCATAAAATCAATAATCTCAACCGACCATTTGATCATGGTGTCTATTGAAGGAATTTCTTTGTCATCTAAAAAGTAAGTACGTTCTTTTGCGCTAATTCTTCTATGAACACCTCCTGGTGTTGTAGAAATTCCATGAATTCGTTTACCTGCAACCATTTTAATTATTTCTTGACCAAATTTTCGCATCAAGATTCCTTTTTTAGCCAGTTCTGGATATTCCATAGCTACACCAACCACATTCCTTTTTAATGGATCAGATTCGGCTCCAAAAAGTAGATCGGGTGATGCCAAATAGAAAAAGTGTAAGGCATGTGATTGAAATACTTGACCAAAATGTAATAATTTTCTAATTTTTTGAGCGGGTATAGATAAATCTTCGGGTTCAATTCCAACAATTTGATCTATTGCTTTTGCTGCGGCTAAGTGATGACTTACCGGACAAATACCACATAAACGTTGTACCATTACAGGCGCTTCCCAATAAGGATGCCCTTGAATAAATCGTTCAAACCCTCTAAATTCAACAATATGAAATTTAGCATCCGTTACCTTGTTATTCTCATCTAAATGAACAGTTACTTTACCATGTCCTTCAACTCTTGTTACTGGGTCTATTACTAATTTTTGTGACATAATCTTTAAGTTTTAAATTCTTAATTTTGAAGTATTTTTAATCGTATTTAAATTCATCATGAGTTATTGAAAACTCTTCACCTAACAAAATACTTTTAACCACTTTCCAAATATGATGTGCATTTGGTGGGCAACCCGGTATGTAATAATCTATTTTAACAACTTCATTACATGGATATACATTATTTAACAATTTTGGAAGATCTTCATGTGCAGGAATGATATCTGCTCCAATTTCGCTCGTAGTTCCATTTAAATAAGATTCTTCTAAACATTCTTGGAGAGGAATAAAATTTCGCATTGCTGGAATTCCACCCATTATGGCACATTCTCCAAAACCTATTAGAATATCACATTTTTTTCGAAATTCTCTTAATACATGTACGTTTTCAGCATTAGCGCAACCACCTTCAATTAGACCTACATGACATCGTTTGCTAAAATTTTTAATATCAGTTAGTGGAGATTTGTTAAACTCAACTATGTCAAAAATATCTAAGATATCAGTATCAATATCTAAAAGAGACATGTGACAACCAAAACAACCAGCCAGAGAAGTAGTAGCAACAATAAATTTTTCATGATCTTCTTTTGCAACTTTTCCGTTTTTTATTGATGGAATTACGTCTTTTCCTAAAAAATCATATTTACGATCACCAAAAGGTTGATGTGGTGCAGCTCCTTTTACCAGAATGGCACCAACCGGACAAATATTCATGGCATGTAATGCTTCTTCTTCACTTAATTTCGCTTCTTGAGCATAATCAATATGAACCCTGGTTTTTACACCTCTTTGTACAAAAGAAAAGACATTTTTACCATCAGGTGATTTGACCTCTTCCACACAACGTTTACATAAGATACATCTGTTAGATTCCATAATCATTCGATTAGGTGTAAAGTCAACAATTTTATCACTAAAAACATGAGGATACCGCGTTACGGTAAGACCCATGTCATAGGCGTGATTTTGCATATCACAGTTACCACTTTTTTCACAAGTAGGGCAGAAGTGATTACCTTCGGCATAAAGCATTTCAATAATAGCTTTTCTGTTATCCAATAACTCAGGAGTGTTTACTTCAATATTCATTCCTTCACTTACTTTTACAGTACAACCAGTAGTATGTTTTCCGTTAAGTTTGACAGTACAAATTCTACATGTTCCGAGAGGATTAAGCTCTTTAAAATAACATAATGTAGGTATAACCACCTTATTTTCTTTAGCAACATCTACTAGGTTTTGCCCAGCTTTTGCTTGTATTGATTTACCGTCGATTGTTAGATTTACTTGACTATTCATAATCAGAAGTTAATTCGTTAATGATATTATCGTATTCTTCTATTGCTTTTTCTAAATTAAAAGCCTTGTTATAATCTGTGTTTTCAGATAATTTTTGCTTAAAAATATTTGGAAATTTTTTCATTGCATCATTC
>DAOVTF010000164.1 GCA_030633225.1 Flavobacteriaceae bacterium | reverse complement strand
ATGATGAACCTCTTGAAGTTGCTATGAATCAATCTACTGATGATTCAATGATTGCAATTACAAATAAAGATTCTGGTAATTCTATCTCTGGCGTTGTTAAAGATACCAATACTAAAAAATTATTACCAGGTGCTACTGTTGTTCTACTCGATGAAAATGGAAATGTTTTACAATCTGTTACAGCGCATAAGGATGATGCATCGTTTAGTTTTGATCATGCCTATAATGAAGCTGATAAGATTGTTGTGACTTCATATGGATATGCAGATAAAGAGATTGAATTCAATTCTTTAGATGGGTTGGGTGTAAGTCCGCTTAAAGTATCCTTGAACTTGTCTTCTGATGATTCAATGCTTATTGATGGAAGAAATTCGATTGATATTAATACTATTTATTTTAATTTTGATAAATTCAACATAAGGCCTGATGCTGAACATGAATTGGATAGAATCGTTGTAGTTATGAATGAATATCCCGATATGAAGATAAATGTGGGTTCACATACGGATAGCCGTGGTAAAAATTCTTATAATATAAATTTATCTAATAAACGTGCTAATTCTACTATTCAATACTTGGTTAATAAAGGTATTTCTAACAATAGAATTTCAGGTAATGGGTTTGGTGAAGAACAATTGACTGAAAACTGTTCTAGTAAAATAAATTGTACAGAATTTCAACACCAATTAAACCGTAGATCACAATTTTTATTTACCCATACTCCAGAAGATATTACTATCAAATCTTATAATAGATTATTTTCAGATGGTTATAATTCAAAAGAATCTGTGGCTAATTCAGGAGTTTTTATCAATTATAATTTTGATTCTAATAATACTAATGTAACATATACCGTGCAAATTGGAGCATTTAAAGGGAATATCCAATCTAATAAATTTGACAAACTAAACAATTTATTCAATCATCAATATGATGATGGATATAATAGATACTTTGCCGGCAAATTTAAAACTTCTGATGAAGCCAGGAGTTATGCAAAACTTCTTAAAAAAAGTGGTTTTGAAGGAGCATTTCTTGTTGGCCTTAAGGGGAGTACTAGGTTTTAAAAGTATATTAAAAACCCTTTCTTAAATTAATTTACATTAGAAATTGGTGCAGGTTAGAGTTGTAATTTACTTTTTTATGAATACTTGGCAGTTGTCCTATTTAAACCAAATATTATAAACCTTTATTCTATTAAAGATTATCTTTGAGCAAAACTTTAATTTTGACCGAACAAGATTTTATCTTTAAAGATGCAGATACTTCGCAAATTGAAAAGGGAAGTTATACTTGGAAAAGTCCGAGTAACATAGCTCTAGTAAAATATTGGGGCAAAAGTGAACCTCAAATACCTAAAAACACATCCATCAGTTTTACTTTAAATAATTGCCATACAACAACAACTTTAGAATATAATAAAAAAGAAATTCCCTCAAAGGACTTTAATGTTCAAGTAATTTTTGAAGGGAAAACTAAAGAGGATTTCAAGCCAAAAATTATTACGTTTTTGGATAGAATAGAAAAATATGTTCCGTTTATCACGGATTATAATTTTATTATCAAAACTGATAATTCTTTTCCTCATAGTAGCGGAATAGCTTCATCAGCAAGTGGTATGAGTGCTTTAGCTTTGTGCTTGATGAGTATTGAGAAAGAATTAGATCCAGGCATAGATGAAGAATATTTTAACCAAAAAGCTTCTTTTTTAGCAAGATTAGGTTCGGGAAGTGCTGCAAGAAGTATAGAAGGAGAAATTGTTGTCTGGGGTGAGCATAAAGAATTGCCAAACAGTTCAAATTTTTACGGAATTAAATTCCCTTTTAAAGTGCATAAAAATTTTAATAATTATCAAGATACTATTCTTTTGGTTGATAAGGGTGAAAAACAAGTTTCAAGTACCATTGGCCATAATTTAATGTATAACCATCCATTTTCTCAACAACGATTTGATCAGGCAAATGACAATATTTCTAAACTGAGTAATATTCTTCAAAATGGTGATTTGGATGCCTTTGTAAATTTGGTTGAAAGTGAAGCATTAACACTTCATGCAATGATGTTGGCTTCCAATCCGTATTTTATTTTAATGAAACCAAATACTTTAAAAATCATAGAAAAAATATGGGAATACAGAAAAAATACTGATTCTAATATTTGCTTTACATTAGACGCTGGAGCAAATGTTCATGTTCTTTTCCCAGAAAAGGAAAAAGAAAAAGCCAATACTTTTATAACGAACCATTTACTAGCTTTCTGCCAAAATAATCAGTATATTTGTGATAGTGTAGGGACTGGCGCTAGGCTGTTGTAGAAAGTGTTAATCCGATTCAATTTTTGTATTAGAGAAAGATAAATCAAATATATATTTAAGTGCAGTAAATTATCTGCATAAAATAATTTTTGTTCAATTTAAATCTCTAATTATGAAAAAAATATCATTCTTCATTTCGATTGCATTGTGCTTTTTTATTCTAACTTCTTATGCTCAAAAAGACACTATTTGGTATGACATCAATTGGAAAGAAACTTCAAAAAGTAAAGCCAACTACTTTAGATGCCATTGTATTCAAAAAGATAATGGTTATTGGTTTACAGATTACTATATATCAGGAGCCAAACAAATGGAAGGCCTTTCTTTAGAAGAAAATTCTGAAGTATATCACGGGGTTGTTAAATGGTATTATGAAAATGGAAATGTTTTTCAACAGGTAAATTACAAAAATGGTATTTTATTTGGTGATAGAAAAGTCTATTTCGAAAACGGAAAATTAAAAAATGAGACTGCTTATAAAAATGGTAAAATGGATGGAGGATGGAAAGAGTATTTTGAAAATGGAAAGATGAAAGAAAATGGAAGTTATGAGAAGGGAGAAAAGGAAGGTCTTTGGAAAATATATTATGAAAACGGAAAAATAAAAGAAGAAGGTGAATATGTCTTTGACAGAAAAGTTGATGTTTGGAAAGTTCATTATCATGATGGAACTATGGAAATACCATAAATAATTAGTTTTTAAGTAAGATTTTAAAGTTCTTAGCGTTTAATGAAAAGCTACAAATTATTTTCTATTATATTTGTACCCAAATTGTTATCTAGATAAAAGATTATAATATGAAAGGACCTTTATTTTACGCTAAAATTTTACTTTTTGGAGAATATGGTATTATCAAAGATTCAAAAGGTTTAGCAATACCCTACAACTCTTTTCAGGGAGCATTAAAAGTTTCCCCTAATTTGAATGAAAAAGAAAATTTATCTAATCAAAAGTTGTTTGATTTTTACAATTATTTAAAATCTAATAATAATGGATTAGATCTTAGATTAAATGAATTCAAAAAAGATATTGAAAGAGGTTTGAATTTTGACTCAAGTATTCCACAAGGTTATGGCGTTGGTAGTTCTGGAGCTTTAGTAGCTGCTGTTTACGATAAATATGCTAACAATAAAATTACGGTTCTAGAAAATTTAACTCGTGATAAATTATTAAAACTGAAAGCTATTTTCTCTCAAATGGAATCTTTTTTCCATGGGAAAAGTTCAGGTTTAGATCCTCTGAATTCTTATTTAAGTATCCCTATTTTAATTAACTCAAAAAACAATATTGAAGCAACCGGTATTCCTTCACAAAAAGAAGGAAAAGGAGCTGTTTTCTTATTAGATTCTGAAATGGTTGGAGAAACCCAACCTATGGTTAATATTTTTATGAATAAAATGAAAAATGAGGGTTTCAGAAAAATGATTGATCAAGATTTTGCTCGCTATACAGATGCATGTATTGATGATTTTTTACAAGGTAATGCAAAATCACTGTTTAGAAATGTAAAAAACCTTTCTAGAGTTGTTTTAAAGCACTTTAAACCAATGATTCCAAATAGTTTTCATCAACTTTGGCAGGAAGGACTTGAAACTAACGATTATTACCTAAAACTTTGTGGTTCAGGAGGTGGTGGTTATATTTTAGGATTTACTCAAGATTTTGAAAAAGCAAAAAAAACACTAAAAAATTATAAATTAGAATTGGTTTACCGTTTCTAAATCTCACCCTTTAACCCATGGATTTACTCAAAATGGCTGAAGGAAATACACCAAAAAAACCTAAAAAGTATTCTTTTCTTTTTAAGTTTTTGAGTTTGCTTTCTGTTGTAAGGGGTTATAATATCGCTATTATTGTATTAGCCCAATATCTTGCGGCAATTTTTATCTTTTCACCTGAAAAACCACTTAAAGAAATTCTTTTCAATCTTGATCTCTACTTTATTGTATTGGCGACTGTATGTGTTATCGCTGCAGGTTATATCATCAACAATTTCTACGACAGTAAAAAAGATAAAATCAACAAACCAATAAAATCTAAGATTGATAATATTGTTGGTCAAAAGACGAAGCTTAACATCTACTTTTTACTAAATATTATAGGTGTTTCATTTGCTTTTTTAGTTTCGTGGAGAGCAGCATTGTTTTTTTCTGTTTATATTTTTTTAATTTGGTTGTATTCACATAAACTTAAAAAATATCCATTAACTGGTTTGTTCTCTGCTGCTATTTTAGCCATCTTACCATTCTTTGTAATCTTTATTTATTATAAAAATTTTTCGACCATCATTTTCACACATGCAGCATTTTTATTTTTTGTGCTCATGATAAGAGAATTAACTAAAGATTTAGAAAATATAAAAGGCGATATTGTTCAAAATTATCAGACAATACCTATTAAATATGGTGAATATTTTACCAAGTTATTAATTACAATTCTAGTTGTTTTCACATTAGACCCAATATATTTTTTGTGGAAATATCCTGAAATAGGATTGATGAAATATTATTTTTATTTTGTTGGAATTGTATTTACACTTTTTCTTTTTTTATTGTGGAAAGCCAATTCAAAAAAAGATTATGTTATTTTACATAATATTATCAAGCTAATTATTATAATTGGTGTTATGAGTTTAATGCTAATCGATACTTCTGTAATTATTCAAAGAATATTAAGAGTGTAACAATTAATTTTCAATTCTCTTAAGTAGTTCCTCTTTAAATTTATAACTTTTTAAAAGAATATCTTTATAAGCTATATTCCTTTGTTGTACCATTGAATAATAGCCTGTGAAAATATTTGAAAAACGGATATTATTGATTTCTCCTGCATTTTT
>DAOVTF010000152.1 GCA_030633225.1 Flavobacteriaceae bacterium | reverse complement strand
TGGTCAGGAAATTTATTAAATGGAAAAGATCAGACTCCGGTATTTATTGACCCGGCTATTTATTTTGGAAATAGAGAAATAGATATTGCTATGACTCAAATGTTTGGTGGCTTTGATAACTCTTATATAAAATTTTATAATGAAATGTTTCCTTTAGAAAAAGGTTGGGAGCAACGAGTTGAAATAAACAATTTATATCCTACCTTAGTTCATTTAATACTTTTTGGGAGTAGTTATTTAGGAGGAATTGAAAGAGTAATTAATAAATTTTAAAAAGATTAATCGTTAAAAAGAGCCTTTAACTCTGTCGCATCACTTGGTCTCATTTTTTTAGCCAAAACCAAGCTCAATTGTTTTCTTCTTAAAGCACCAATAAAACGCTCTTTTTCAATTTCGGTTTCAGGAGAAATTGAAGGAACATTTACAGGTGTTCCGGTTTCATTTACTGCAACAAAAGTATAAATACCTTCATTAACCTTAGTTTTATCACCAGACTCTCTATCTTCTATCCAAACATCGACAAAAATCTCCATAGACGAATTAAAAGCCCTAGAAACTTTTGCTTCGATAGTTAAAACACTACCCACAGGAACAGCTTTGGTAAACGCAACATGGTTAACAGCAGCGGTAACGACTATTCTTTTGCAATGCCGTCTGGCAGCGATACTTGAAGCTCTGTCCATTCTTGCCAATAATTCACCACCAAAAAGATTATCTAACGGGTTGGTTTCTCCAGGTAAAACTAAATCAGTTAAAACGGTTAAAGACTCTTTTGGAGTTTTTGTTTTCATCGTATAAATTTTTAATAGAGATTATTGAATATAAGAAATAAGAGCAAAAATAAAGCTAATTTTTTAAAACTCCTGAATAAGTAACCAAGCTTCTTTAGCAATATTACCTTGAATATTTGTAAGAATTTCTCGAGCTTCTTCTTCAGTAGAATAACTCCCATATGAAACTACAGACAAGTTCCATTTATTAATACCTAAAATACGAGAATTATAACCTTCACCTAACAGTTGATTTACTTTTCTGTCGGCATTTTCAGGAAAACGAAACGCCCCGGCAATAACATGAAACCCTTTTACTTGTTTTTCGGCATTTAAATTTAGTACAGGTAATGGTTTACTTATATTAAAAGTTGCATTTTCAATTTTTTGATTGGTAATTTCTTGCTGTTTTTTAGCAGCAACAATCGATAGATCAGCTTGATGGTTTTTATATAGTTTTCCAGCAAAGCCAACAGCAGAAAGTCCAATTATAAATATTGCAGCATATTTTAAATAATTTGGAACTTTTTTTCGCTCAGGAGTAATTAGAATCGGAGCTTTTTCTTTTAATTTAGCAACTTGTTTTTTAGAAGATTCTCTTTTAATTTCATTGCCAACAACATTACTTAAACCAAAAGATGAGGTTAAATAATTTATTTTTTGCTGAGGTTCAAAGAGTAAATTCTTATTATTTAATGAAAATGATCCAATAGAATCCAAGTCTAAAGTCTCATTAATCAATTTTTTATTCCAGGATTCAATTTCAAATTGAATAAAATTTAAAGCACATTCATATGGTATCTTTTCAGCAGAAGCTATATGATTTGCTAATAAACCATCATTATTTTTTAAATGACTATTAAAGGTAATTTGTTTATAAGGTGGTTGTAACGTTTGATTAACCTGATCTATTTTTGCTGATCTGTTATTGGTAACAAAACCTCCAAAATCAGGAACAATAACACATTCGTACCTAAATAGTAAATCGCTTATGTAATTGGATAACTTCAAAAATTGTTATTGTTAGATTTAGTAAAACAAATCTAAAAAAAAAGAAAAATCAATCAGCATTTTTGTCGCATTTTTATTAACAAATCTTTTGTATATTGAAATTCATAGTTTTAGATATGAATAATCAGGATATTTTATATTATTTAGCCATTCAATCTGCCGAAGGTATAGGAGACATTAATGCAAAAAAATTAATTGCACATTGCGGTAGTGCAAAAGCAGTGTTTCATGAAAAATCAAAAAACTTAGAAAAGATTCCTGGAATAGGCTCATATATTATAAAGGGTCTAAAAGACACATCTATAATAGGTAAGGCAGAAAAAGAACTGGAGTTTATTAACAATAATAATATTCAAGCCACTACATTTTTAGATAAAGATTATTCTGAAAAACTAAAACATTGTGTTGATGGTCCAATTTTACTATTTCAAAAAGGAAATATTGATCTGAAAGAGAAGAAAATTATTAGTATAGTTGGTACTCGAATGATCACTAATTATGGTAAATCTTTTTTGGAAGAATTTTTTCTAGAATTAAAAAAATATGACCCAATAATTATTAGTGGATTGGCATATGGGATTGATATTTTTACTCATCAACTGGCATTAAAAAGTAATTTACAAACTATTGCTATTTTAGCTCATGGCCTGGATAATATTTATCCAAAAAAACATAAAACGGAAGCAATACAAATGCAGAAAAATGGAGGTCTCATTACCGAATTTTGGTCAAATACAAATCCTGATAGAGAAAATTTTGTAAAAAGAAATCGAATTGTTGCTGGATTATCAGAGGCAACTATTGTTGTTGAATCTGCCTCAAAAGGAGGTTCTTTAATTACTGCTGATATTGCAAATTCGTATAATCGAGATGTTTTTGCCGTTCCCGGAAGAACATCAGATAAATATAGTAAAGGCTGTAATCAATTGATCAAAAGCAATAAAGCAGCAATGATAACATCGGTTAAAGATTTGGAATATATTTTGAATTGGGAAACTGAAAAAAGTAGTGCTAAAGTAATTCAGAAAAAGCTGTTTGTAGATTTAAATGAGCACGAAAAGAGCATTTATGAATACTTACTAAAAGGAGGAAAACAAAATCTTGATAGTATCGCTTTAGATTGTAAGTATCCCATATATAAAACAGCAACGGTTTTATTGAATTTAGAATTAAAAGGAGTAGCAAAACCATTGCCGGGTAAAATGTTTGAGGCTATATAATTATTTATCTTCAAAATACATCACAATTGCTTCTTTCATTAAAACAGATTGCTCACCTGGTTTTAGGTTTGGTAATTCGTCAATTACTTTATAATGTGGCCATCTATCTTCATCAAAGTAATCGAATTCATAAAAACCGAAAGGTTCTAATAATTTACAAATAGCAATATGCATAATATCAATTTTATCCTCTTTACTATTTTTTCTATAACCTTGACCAAGCTCTTGAATTCCAATAAGATAAATGATAGAATCAATATCTAAAGTCTCCCCGCCACCAAATTTTTGAGAAAGATCTTTTTGAACATTTTCCCAGCTTTGTTTTGTTTTTTCGTCTCTTGACATAACATTATAATTTCTAATACCCATTTAACAAACTTTAAAAAGAGGTTGGATTTTTTTTGACAATTTGTCTTAAGTCTGCAAAAATAGTAATTTTAAATCTCAAATTTTAGATCTTAAATTTTGAATCGTTACTTTTGTATTTCTTAAAGAAAAAAAGCAATGTACGGTAAAATTAAGCAGCAATTGCAAAACGAACTTCAAACCATAAAAGATGCAGGTTTATATAAAAGTGAGCGTGTCATTATAAGTTCTCAAGACGCAATTATTAAAATTTCAACGGGTGAAGAAGTTATAAATTTTTGCGCCAATAACTATCTTGGATTATCGAATAATAAAGAAGTGATTCAGGCTGCAAAAGACACTATGGATACACATGGTTATGGTATGTCATCCGTTAGGTTTATTTGTGGAACACAGGATATTCATAAAAAATTAGAGCAAAAAATTGCTGATTTTTATCAAACCGAAGACACCATTTTATATGCTGCTGCCTTTGATGCTAACGGAGGAGTTTTTGAACCTATGTTAAGTAAATACGATGCAATTATTTCTGATTCTTTAAATCATGCATCGATTATCGATGGTGTAAGGTTATGTAAAGCAGCTCGATATCGTTATGCTAATAATGATATGGCAGATTTAGAGGCACAATTAATTGAAGCTAACAAGCAAGAGCATAGGTTTAAAATCATAGTTACTGACGGTGTTTTTTCTATGGATGGTATTGTAGCACAATTAGATAAAATTTGTGATCTGGCTGATAAATATGATGCATTAGTTATGGTTGACGAATGCCATGCTACTGGTTTTATTGGTAAAACAGGAAGAGGTACTGTAGAACTAAAAAATGTAATGGGTAGAGTTGATATTGTTACCGGAACATTAGGTAAAGCCCTTGGTGGAGCAATGGGTGGTTACACCACAGGCAAAAAAGAAATCATTGAAATTTTACGTCAGCGATCTAGACCATATTTATTTTCAAATTCTTTAGCACCGGCAATTGTTGGCGCATCGTTAAAAGTTTTTGAAATGATTGATACCGATACTTCTTTACGTGATACATTAGAAGAAAATACAAACTATTTTAGAAGTAAAATGGAAGAAGCTGGTTTTGACCTAGTAGGTGCAGATGCCGCGATTGTTCCTGTAATGTTATATGATGCCAAATTATCACAAAATATGGCAAATGCTTTGTTGGAGGAAGGAATTTATGTTATAGGTTTTTTCTTTCCGGTTGTACCAAAAGAAAAAGCGAGAATTAGAGTGCAATTAAGTGCAGCACATACCAAAGAACATTTAGATAAAGCAATTGCAGCATTTATAAAAGTTGGAAAAAAATTAGAAGTAATTTAACTAAAACCGATCACTTTAAGTTTCCTCTTGAGAGGTGTTAGGGGTGTGTTTTTATGAAAAATATTAGAATAACCAAACATTTTGATTTTGAATCTGCTCATGCTTTATATGGCTATGACGGTAAATGTAAAAATATTCACGGACATAGTTATCATTTATATGTTACTGTAATTGGTAAACCAATTAATGATGTGGAGCACCCTAAAAATGGGATGGTAATGGATTTTGGTGATTTAAAACGAATTGTAAAAAAAGAAATTGTTGATGTTTTTGATCATTCGGTTATTTTAAATAAAAATTCACCGCATATAGAATTAGCAAAAACTATTGAAGATCATTCTCATAAGATTGTATTGGTTACTTACCAACCAACTAGCGAGAATATGCTATTTGATTTTGCTCAAAAAATAAAAGCACAATTACCTCAAAATGTTTTCTTACATTCGTTAAAATTAAACGAAACAGCAAATTCTTATGCCGAATGGTTTGCTAGTGACCAAGAATAGTAAATGAATAAATGAGTACAAACAAAAAAATATACTTTGCTTCTGATCAGCATTTTGGCATTCCAGACCGTGAGAATAGTCAACAACGTGAAAAGAAATTTGTACTATGGTTAGATCAAATTAAAGAAGATGCTGAAGCTATTTTTTTACTAGGTGATTTATTTGATTTTTGGTTTGAATACAAAACAGTTGTTCCAAAAGGATTTGTTAGAGTTTTAGGAAAATT
>DAOVTF010000078.1 GCA_030633225.1 Flavobacteriaceae bacterium | reverse complement strand
TAGTAAAAGCTTTAAACATTTTTATATCCCATTCAAAAACATCAGAAAAAGGTGTTAGAGATTTTGGTAATTGATTAAATCCGTAAACTGGGTTTTTCTTATAAGTTGTTTTGTTGATCAATAATTTTTTATGAGGGTATTTTCCTAGATAATCTTCTATAAAACTAATTTGCCTGTTTAGTACATCCGTTTTAATATTCTCTGTTAAATTTTTACTTTTTAAATTTGAAACTATTTCTAAAGAATTTGTTTTATAAATTGAAAAATCTTTTATTAATTGAACATTTATTTCAAGGTCAACTCTATTTTTGTCATGTAATTTATATAAAACATATTTATCTTTAATTTCAGCATTTCCCTGTAGATCAGATTGTAAGGTGTATCCTACAGGAATTTTAAAATTAACAAAATAGTCAGAGGGTTCCATATAGAAGTCATCCATATCTAAATTACTCATAATATGCCATTTATCTTTAAAAACAGCTGGTGCTAAATACCAATAGCGCAAATTGTAATTATCTAAATTATAACCGTATTTTGTATACTTATCAATTGGAATTTTAACATTGTATGATGTATTTATTATTACAGAATCACCAGGACTCATTGTTTTTAATAAATCTATTTTTACAATATCAGATGCATGATTTAATTCTTTCCAACTAACTAATTGATTATCACATGTTATAGATAATATTTTTGAAAACCCTCTTTTATCTTTTTTAGCAAAGTATAAACTTTTATCATAATTTTCTATCAATCGATTGGATAATGGTGTATGCCTGTCTTTATAAGAATTAGCCCAATTGTGTAAATAAATAGTATCTAACTCTACATTAGAATTGTTATAATAAATTATTTTTTGATCAATAGTTATTTCGTGAGTTTCTATTGATAACTGGGCATCAATATGTATTTCATTTGTTTGTGAAAACAAAATGAAGTGAGAGAATAGAATAAATATAGTTATGTAACTTTTTCTTTGCAATTTTTATTCTTTTAACCCTGTGATTATTAAAAATTTGGTCGTAAATGATGTTTCTTATAAAAAGTATTTATAATTTCAATAACTTCATCCGATGTGTCAACAATAGAAAATAGATCAAGATCTTTTTTACTTATATTTTGATATTTTTCAAGTAAAGTACTTTTTATCCATTCTAGTAATCCATTCCAAAATTCAGAACCAACTAAAATTATTGGAAACTTACCTATTTTATCAGTTTGAATTAATGTAATAGCTTCAAACAACTCATCTAAAGTGCCAAATCCTCCTGGCATAGCAACAAATCCTTGAGCATATTTTACAAACATGACTTTGCGAACAAAAAAGTAATCAAAATCTAAATTTTTATCATTATCTATATATGGATTATCATGTTGCTCAAATGGTAAATCAATATTCAAACCTACTGAAATACCACCACCTCTACGGGCTCCTTTATTACCGGCTTCCATAATTCCAGGTCCACCACCTGTTATTACTCCATACCCATTTTGGGTTAGTTTAAATGCTATATCTTCAGCCAATTTGTAATATTTGTCTTCGGGTTTTGTTCTGGCAGAGCCATA
This sequence comes from Flavobacteriaceae bacterium, assembly GCA_030633225.1. Taxonomy (GTDB): domain Bacteria; phylum Bacteroidota; class Bacteroidia; order Flavobacteriales; family Flavobacteriaceae; genus Lutimonas. The sequence goes on along the minus strand of DAOVTF010000078.1, from coordinate 6,369 downwards.
AACACTAACACATGGGCCAATTCTACTAAGCTTTTCATATCCATCAACAAATTCGCTCATGATTTTAAAAATTGCCCAAGAGTCATTAGTTTTTATTTCGTTCCAGGTTTTTTGTTTTAATTTTTCTCGTATTTTTTTATCTTCCATTGGTGTCATAATCTTACATTGAATTATTAAATATGTCTACTTACTCTTTAGTCTGTTTTGCGCTAAATTTAATTCTTTTTTTAAGAATTTTGCGGTATAGCTATTTTTGTTTTTTATAATTTCTTCAGGTGTACCTGAGCAAAGAATTTCTCCACCATCATTTCCACCTTCTTTTCCAATATCAATAATGTGATCACAAAGCTTTATAACATCTAAATTATGCTCAATTATTAAAACGGTATTTCCTTTATCGGTCAGTCTATTTAATACTTTCATTAATATACTTATATCTTCAAAATGTAGTCCTGTTGTTGGTTCATCTAAAATATAAAAGGTATTGCCTGTGTCTCTTTTTGATAATTCTGCTGCTAGTTTTATACGTTGGGCTTCACCACCAGACAGTGTTGTAGATTGTTGACCTAGTGTAATATAACCAAGACCAACATCTTGAATTGTCTTTAATTTTAAATATATTTTAGGTATGCTTTTAAAAAAGCTAACTGCTTCATCAATAGTCATATTTAAAATATTAGAAATCGATTTGCCTTTATATCTTATTTCTAATGTTTCACGCGTAAATCGTTTTCCTTGGCAAGTTTCACATTCTACTTCAACATCTGGTAGAAAATTCATTTCAATTACACGTACACCACCACCTTTGCAGGTTTCGCATCTACCATCTTTAACATTAAATGAAAACCTACCGGGCTTATACCCTCTTATTAACGCTTCGGGGGTTTTTGCAAATAGATTTCTAATCTCACTAAAAACACCTGTATAAGTTGCTGGGTTAGAACGTGGTGTTCTTCCTATTGCAGTTTGATTAATGTCAATGACTTTATCAATAAATTCTAACCCTTTAATAGATTTGTAGGGTAGTGGTTTCTTGACAGCTTTATAAATGTGCTGATTTAGAATAGGGTATAAAGTTTCATTAATTAAAGTTGATTTGCCACTGCCAGAAACTCCGGTAACTCCAATTAATTTTCCTAATGGAATTTTTAAAGTAGCACTCTTCAAATTGTTACCTGTAGCACCTTTCAAAATGATATGTTTACCATTTCCTTTTCGCCTTTTTTTAGGGATTTCAAAATATTTAGTACCATTTAAATAATCAGCTGTCAAGGTTTTACTATTCAATAATTCTTTAGGTGACCCATGGCTAATTATTTCTCCACCATGTTTCCCTGCTTCAGGCCCAATATCAATTACATAATCAGATGTTATCATCATATCTTTATCATGTTCAACAACCATTACTGAATTACCTAGGTCTCGTAGTTTTTTTAAAGATTTAATCAGTTTTATATTGTCTCTTTGGTGTAAGCCAATACTAGGTTCATCTAAAATATATAAAACACCTACAAGTTGAGAACCAATTTGAGTTGCTAATCGAATTCTTTGTGCTTCACCACCCGATAAAGTTTTTGACCCTCGACTTAGGGATAAATAAGTGAGACCTACATCTAATAAGAAACTAATTCTCGTTTTAATTTCTTTTATAATTTCTGAGCCAATTTTTAACTGCCTTTTCGATAGTTTTTCAGAAATATTATCAAACCAAATTGCTAAATGCGAAATATCTAATTTTGATAAATAGTCAATCGATACTTCGTTAATTTTAAAATGGAGAGCTTCTTTTTTTAGTCTTGTCCCATGGCAAACCTTACAATCAACTTCATCCATAAATCCTTTAGCCCAACGTTTTATAGAATTTGATTGGCTTTCTTCGAATTGATTTAGAATAAAATTATTTATTCCTTCAAAATCAATTTGATAACTCCTCTTAACACCTAATTCTTTTGAATTAATTTCTAATTTTTCTTTACCTCCATAAAGAATGATCTCTAATGCTTCTTTAGGAATTTTATTGATAGGATCAGATAATGAAAAGGAGTATTTCTCTGCTATATGGCTAAGTTGCTTGAATATCCAAGAATTCTTTTGTTCACCTAGAGGAGCGATTCCGCCATTTTTAATAGATAAGTTTTTATTTGGTAAGATTTTACTCAAATTTATTTCTTGAACTTTTCCTAAACCATGACAGTTTTTACAAGCTCCTTTTGGAGAATTAAATGAGAACGAATTAGGTTCAGGTTTAGGGTAAGAAATTCCAGAAGTTGGACACATTAAATTTCGACTAAAATACCTTGGAATGGTATTTGAATCTTCTTCTGCATTAATAATTATTAAGGTGTCATCGCCATGATACATAGCTGTTTTTATACTTTCATTTAACCTTTTTTCTGATTTATCATTTATTACCAATCGATCAATAACAATTTCAATATCATGCGTTTTATATCGATCCAATTGCATTCCTTTTTTAATTTCACGCATTTCACCATCAACTCTAACTCGAACAAACCCTTGTTTAGAAATTTGTTCAAATAATTCTCTATAATGACCTTTTCTAGATTTTATTACTGGTGCAAGTAAAATGGTTTTTTTATCACGATAATCTTTTAGTATAAGTTCTTTAATTTGATCATCATCATAACTTACCATTTTCTCATTTGTATTATACGAATATGCATCACCTATACGAGCATATAATAATCTTAAAAAATCATAGATCTCTGTAATGGTACCTACTGTAGATCGAGGACTTTTACTAGTGGTTTTTTGTTCAATAGCTATTACTGGTGAAAGTCCATTTATTTTATCAACATCGGGTCTTTCTAATCCTCCAAGAAATTGCCTAGCATAAGCAGAAAATGTTTCAATATATCTTCTTTGACCCTCTGCATAAATCGTATCAAAAGCTAATGACGACTTACCACTTCCACTTAAACCTGTAATAACAACTAGTTTTTCACGAGGAATTTTTACATCAATATTTTTTAAATTATGTACGCGGGCACCTAATACCTCAATATATTCTTGTTTTTTACTCATAAATTATTTGACAAACCGCAAATTTAATCAATTGATATTTATTTTTTAATATAGACCATTCAATTTTTTTAAACTTGTTATTGATGTATTTTAAAAATCTTTTGAGTTTTGCCTTTTACCTTTTGACAATATTTGATAAATTGCAAGAAATACAAAGTGAATGAATTTTATACATTCCATTAGACATTTTTTTGAAGTAAGAGGTTTTGATGTATCATCAAGATTTGCTGATAAAATGGGAATTAGAGCGACAAATGTTCGATTGTTTTTTATTTATATTTCATTTGTTACGGTTGGATTGTCATTTGGAATTTATTTAACTTTAGCTTTTTTATTACGATTAAAAGATATGATTTATACCAAACGAAATTCCGTTTTTGATTTATAATCACCTTAAAAGTGTAAATGGAAACAAGTACATCCTTTAAATTGAAAAAAGTTAGATCAAGGGTTTATTTCGCTCTTTTATTACTATTTGGTGTTATAGCTGTTGGTACATTAGGTTATATATATATATCTGATTATAGTTTTGTTGACGCTTTATATATGACTATAATTACAATTAGTACTGTTGGTTTTAAAGAAGTACAACCTTTAGATATGGTTTCTAAGGTGTTTACAATTTTTTTAGTTTTAATCAGTATTGCTACTTATGGGTATGTAATTTCTGTTTTAACTGAATATATATCTAATAACAGATTATTCGAAGAACTTAAATTCAAAAAAGTGCAAAAAAAAATCAATAAACTTAGCAATCATTCCATAGTTTGTGGTTATGGGAGAAATGGTAAGCAGGCAGTGGCAACTTTAAAAAGCCATAAAAAGAATGTGGTTGTAATTGAAAATAAAAATAAGTTAATTCAAGAAATTGAATTAAATGAAGATGTGTTTATTGTAAAAGGTGATGCTACAGACGATGCTGTTTTGTTAAAGGCGGGTATTGAAAAAGCAGGTAGTTTAATTACAACTTTACCATCGGATGCGAATAATTTATATGTTGTTTTATCAGCAAGACAATTGAACAAAGATTGTATCTTGATAAGTAGAGCATCTAATGAATCGTCTTATCACAAATTAAAAATTGCTGGTGCAAATAATGTTATTATGCCTGATAAACTAGGGGGTGCCCATATGGCAACTTTAGTTGTAACCCCTGATATTATAGAATTTATAGATCGAATATCAATTGAAGGAAAAAGTTCTTCAAATATTGAAGAATTAGTAATTGAAAAACTACCAAAAGAATATGCAAATAAATCAATCCTTGATTTGAATTTACGTAATAAAACTGGTTGTACTGTTATTGGGTTTAGAAAACCAGATAATGAGTATATTATCAATCCTGACCCAAATACAAAATTACTTCCAAATTCAAAACTAATTGTTATTGGTAACCCAGAACAAATACAAAAGTTACATGAGTTGTTTTAGTAAACGTTGCAAGGATAATATTGATATTTTCTCAGAAGTGACAGAGTTAAGTTATAAGGTATTAGAATACGCTTTTAAAAAGATTAATCAAAACCTTCCTTTAAAAGAGAAGAAAAGAATCTGATTATTTTAAAGGAAGGTTTTGATTTATAGTATTACGTCAAAATTAACTTTAGTAAAATATTTTATTAGAAAATAGACAAATTGAAAAAAATACTTATCACAGGTTCAAATGGCCTATTAGGTCAGAAATTAATAAAATTTCTTATAGACAAAAACAAGTATTATATATATGGTGTTTCCAGAGGGGAAAACCGATTACAAAATAAAGAGGGTTATACCTATTATAATATTGATATCACTGATAAAGTAAAACTCACAGAATTTATCAATAATATTCAACCAAATTTTATTATTCATACTGCAGCAATGACCAATGTAGATCAATGTGAATTAAATAAAAAAGAGTGTGATTTAATTAATGTAAATACGGTTAAGCATATTGTTGAGATTTGTAAAAAACAAAACATTCACCTTATACATATATCAACAGATTTTATTTTTGATGGTAAGAAGGGATATTACAAGGAAGAAGATACTCCTAACCCTATAAGTTATTATGGACTTTCAAAATTGAAATCAGAACAAATTATTTTAGATGCAAATATTAAATACACCATATTAAGAACAATTCTAGTTTTTGGTTTAACCGATGAGCTTAAAAATAATATTGTATTATGGGTAAAGAATAATATTGAAAACAAGCAACAAATTAATGTAGTTACCGATCAATTGCGAATGCCAACCTTTGTTGATGATTTGGCCAAAGCATGTATTTATGCTGTTGAGAATAAAGTTGAAGGGATATTTAATGTATCCACAAATAAATTAATGAGTATTTTCGAAATTTCTCTTGAAATAGCAGATACATTTAATTTAGATAAGTCATTTATAAACCCTATACCAACTTCATTGTTAGATCAACCTGCAAAGCGACCACCAATAACAGGGTTTGATTTAAAAAAATCTATAGACCAATTAAAATTACCCTCAGTTTCTTTTTCAGAAAGGTTACAAGTTTTTAAATATCAGCTTGCTAACTATAACGCTTTAAAATAAGATTTTTCTATTGAAAAATTTATTAAAAATAATTTATATTTTGTTTTGTAGTTGTAACTTTTGTGTTACATTTGCAGTCCCAAAAATAATGGGTAGTTCATTTAATAATATCTTTGATTTAAACTGTTAATTTTTTATTCAAAAAAGATTTGGTAATTATATAAAAAGGTATTAATTTTGCACGCGCTTTTGGATTATGTGATAGGAGATGGAGATTATAATTGTAGGGCGAGTATAATTCTTAGTAGGAATTATAAGTAAGAAGTTCATTGAAAATATTGAAAGATTGACAGCGTAAAATAGAGTAGAATTACTTGTTTTAGGTCTATTTGGTTTTCGGATTAGATAGATCGACCAAGATATTTTTTTGAATAACCTTCACTGGAAAGAAATTTAAAATTTTTATACGATGAAGAGTTTGATCCTGGCTCAGGATGAACGCTAGCGGCAGGCTTAACACATGCAAGTCGAGGGGTAACAGGAATTAGTTTACTAGTTTGCTGACGACCGGCGCACGGGTGAGTAACGCGTATACAATTTACCTTGTACAGGGGGATAGCCTTTAGAAATGAAGATTAATACCCCATGGTCTATAGAGATCTCCTGATTTTTATAGTAAAGATTTATTGGTATAAGATGAGTATGCGTCCTATTAGCTAGATGGTAAGGTAACGGCTTACCATGGCGACGATAGGTAGGGGTCCTGAGAGGGAGATCCCCCACACTGGTACTGAGACACGGACCAGACTCCTACGGGAGGCAGCAGTGAGGAAT
>DAOVTF010000161.1 GCA_030633225.1 Flavobacteriaceae bacterium | reverse complement strand
CAAGTTTATGCAAGTAAATTTAAAAGTATTTTTATCTACATATATATCAATATCAACCAATGTATTTCCCTTAAAATCTGTACCATGTTTAAATGCATTTTCAATAAAAGAAATTAATAATAAAGGTCTTATCTTTTGATTTGAGATATTACCATGAATATTTAAGGTAACATTTTCATTATTTAGGATGCGAAGACGTTGTAATTTTAAATAATTTTCAATATAAATTAATTCATTTTTTAATAAAACAAAATCATTATTTGTTTGATACAAAATATAACGCATCAATTCTGATAAAGTAATTATAGCTTCAGGGGCATCATTTGACTTTTTTGTTGTTAGTGAATAAATACTATTAAGTGAATTGAAAAGAAAATGAGGGCTTATTTGATTTTTTAAAAACTGTAATTCTGTTGTTATTTTTTGAGATTCAATTTCTCTTTTCTTTTTTTCAATTTTATTCCATTCTTCTAAAATACGGATCATGGTACTTGAAATTAAAAAAATCAGAAAAATTAGCCCTATTCTAAGATATTGAGCATAAATCGGAATTCCTTTAACAAATGGTGATTTTCTAATTAATTCGGTTGGGAAAAATCTCGAAAAGATAAAAACTGAAACTAATAGTAATAGTAATACGGAAATAGAATAATAGAAGTTCCTTTTTTTTAATAATAGACTTGGGACTAAAAACAAATAATTAATATAAAAAACTAGAATAAAAAACGCCATCTTATACAAAAAAGAAAAAGATAAGTTATTCATTCCTGAAAATATAAATAAAGAAACTATAACTAGAATTATCACCCAAACGAATGAATGCAAAAAATATTCTTTATATTTTTTAAAACTATCTGCCATTTATCAATAGTAATATATTAAGGTAAATCTACACAATTTATACTAACATTAAGATTCTCAAGATCAATCAGTATGATTTTAGGGTTTTGATTTTTTACAAATCTTTCTTTTACCAAAGTGGCAACATTATATGCATCTTCAAAAGTACAAAAAGGATGTTTTTTTTGTATTGCTGGTATAAAATCTTGCTTGATTAGTATTTTGTCATAACTACTTAAACTATACCCATAGCCATTCTTTACTTTATGAATTTCAATTTTGAAATATGAATCATTATTATCAATATTATAATTTCTTTTTGTAAAGAATAGTAAACTAAACAACAAGGCGATTATAATAATTATATTTTTAAAAAAAATCATAAGAATCAGTTTTTTAATTACCCCAAAGTATTTATTAACCCTACTTATGAAAAATCTAATCTATTTTACAATACTTTGGGGATATTAACAATATTAAAAATTAATTGAACTCTTTAATCATCTTCGTCATACTCTTCGTTTGGAAAAAATTCATAATTATCATCTAAGTATAAACCACCTGACCTACCTAAAAGAACATATCCTTTATTGTCTGAAGAAAAACTAACGGCATCTTGTCTTACATAAGCTTCTAAACTAGTAGTATCTTCCCATGTGTCAGTTATTGGATCATACACCCATACAGAACCAATTGCTCCTCCATTATACCCAGTTGCTATGTAACCTAAACCATTAATTGAAAAACTTACAGCATTAGATCTAACAATTCTATAATCATCTTCTTCATTTAAATCTTGCAATCTTGTCCACTGTTCAGTACTAGGGTCAAATTCCCAAAAATCATCTAAATAAAGACCATTACTAATACCAGTTCCTAAATAAACTTTATTGTTTATATTAAATGTTGTAGCATCTCTTCTTTTATTTCCTCCAAACCCTATAACTTCTTTCCATTCATTAGTAGCTGGGTCATATTTCCAAAAATCTTTTTTATCATTTTCTCCATCATAACCTGTACCTATATAACCTAAACCGTCAATTGAAAAACTTACAGCACTTCTTCTTGTACCGCCTCCAAAATCAGCTTTTTGAACCCATTCATTTAAATCTGGATTATATTCCCAAAAATCACTTAATTCAACATCTCCATCGTAGCCAATTCCAGCATAACCCTTTGAATTTGTTGCAAATCCAATTGCTGAACTCCTTTCTTTTCCTAAAAAATCCGCTTTTTGTGACCAATAATCACCTTCAATATCGTACTCCCAAAAATCATTTAAATAATCATCTCCATCATAACCTGTCCCCATATATCCTTTATTACCAATAACAAAACTTATAGCATTGCTCCTTGGAACTCCATCGAAAACGGAACGTTCTACCCAGTTGCCTATATCTGTATCATCACTATCATCTGAGCACGCTGTGAAAATTATGGCTACAAAAGCCAATCCTAGTATTTTTTTCATAATCATTATTTTATTTTATTTTTATTATTTTTTAAGCTAAACTTTACACCTGTTGAAAAATAAGGCCTTGTTGAAGTATCAAAACTGTAAACTATATTGTTTTCTTTATCTAATAAATCGTATTTATTTGTTAATGAATATCCTCCTTTAAAAACAATAGCCCAAGATTCATCCATTTTATAACTATAATTTAATCCCAATGAAATAGATGAAAAAGAAGTTTTGAAAGCATTTTCTTCATAATTCACGTAAACAGGATTACTTAAATTGGAATAAAATCCATCTAACCATATCATACCGTTCAAAGTGTTTCTATAATTAATATGATATGCAACATCAGTTTTTGGAAATCCGATTCTATAAGAGAATCTCTTGTTCACTTTTTTTGAATAACTAATTAGAGGTAATAACTTTGGTCTACCAGTTATTGAGGCATAAGCAAGTCCAAAGATAAATTGAGAAGGCCTATCAATTGTTCCTCCTAATTTTTCTACCATTAAATTACCATCAAAAAGAAAATCAGCAGTAGTTAAATTATTAGCTAAATTTGAAATTAGCGAAGTACCTACTTTAACCTCTAAACTCCAATTGTCAGATAATGGGTAATTATATTTAAATCCGTAATTTATTTCATATACCTTTTCAAGATATGTAGTATTAAATTGCAAATCATTTTGAAAATTCATCTTATGGTGGTTTAAACCTAATGTATTACTTAAAAAACCTTTTTTAATCTTGATTGGAATATTAAGCCCTATTTCAGTTTTAGAAAAATCTAGATCATCTGATTCAGCAGGAGAATAGGTGTAATTCATTGTAAATATTTCTTGTTTGAATTGTCCATACCCTTCAATTACAATAGCAACCAAAAAGAAAAAGAAAAAAAATTTATTCATTATTAGCCGAAATTTCTTGCAAACTTAATTCCAATTGATAGTTTTTAAAAACATAATAGATATGCTAGCAATAAACACCTACTAACAAAGTGTTTTTAAATACGAATAAGGGATAAGTGAATTTATAGATATTAATTTATGATTAGACTATACAAACCTTGTTTTGGTATAACTATTTTTAGTTTAAAACCTAGTTTAAATAGGTTTGCAAAAAAAAATAAATGAAGTATTTGTTTACAATCGCAATTCTAGTACTAACACTGGCTTGTACAAAAAATGAAGAAGAAATTTTTTCTTTAGATATTGGTAATGATTGGGTAGATATTAAAACAAAGGTTTATCTAATTGATACAATTACCGTTAAATTATCGACATTTCAATTTGATTCAATTAATGTTTCTACTACAAAAAGGGTAATGGTTGGATCTTATAATGATTCTGAATTTGGCATAACAAAAAGTAAGAGCTATATACAATTAAAAAGTGACTATGATACATTTGAAATAGATGATAAAGCTAAATATGATTCTATTTTATTAGTTTTAAAGTATGATAAATATTTCTATAATGATACTATACCAAATCAAGAATTTAAAGTTTATAAAGTTCTAGATGATATTGAGCCAGATGAAGATTATTTTTATAATACAACACTTATAAAATCAAGTGCTATTCCATTAGCAATTAAGAATTTTCAACCTAGACCTAATAAAATAGATTCATTAATTATTAATTTAGATAAAACTTTTGGAGAAACTTTATTCAATAAAATTAAAGATAATCAAATTAATAATGAAGATGAATTTTTAGATGAATACAAAGGTTTATTGATAGAAGGAAATGAATCTAATACTAGTATTCTAGGCTTTACATTAGATAGTGAATTACATATTTATTATTCTATTGATAATGGAATTGAATTTGAATCTGAAAATAAAATTCTTAATTTTTCATTTAGTGCAACCAAAATATTTAATCATATAGAAAGTGACCAAGAAGGTACTTTTTTTGAAAATATTGAAAATTCAGAAACACTTCTTCCAAGTTTTGAAACAAATAATAATACTTTTATACAATCAGGAACAGGAATAACAACAAGAATTGATATACCTTATTTAGAAACTCTTTATGATATTCCAGGAGAAGGAGTAATATTAGACACCTTTCTAAGAATTTCACTTGAACAAAGCTCTGATGATTTAAAAATTCTTAAAACAAGGGATTCTTTACAGTTATACATTGTAAACCAAAAAAATGAGATTATAGAAGAGTTACTAGACTATGGTGATAATATAGTAACAGGTGAAATTGAAAATAATGTTTCTGAGTTTAATACTACAAATTACTTATTTCCTATAAAACCTTTTATAGATTTAAAACTTACTGCTATTAAACCCGAAGATTTATTCTTAATCTTAATACCTAAAGATTTCTATTCTTCAGTTGACAGGTATATTTTTGAAGGCGAGCATGCAACAAAAGATCAAAAGGTCAAACTAGAAATTATTTACACAGTATATAATGAGAATTAAAAATATAATATTTTATGTAATTTGCATATGGTTTGCAAATCAAACTGTATCTCAAACAAACAACCTTTCAAGTTCTCCTTATTCTTCATATGGATTAGGTGTTACAAACAGTTTAAACACAGGTAAAATCAATACCTTGGGTTACACAGGTATTGCAATGACATCAAATAGTTTTATCAATAATTTAAACCCTGCAGCTTATGGGAGTATTCTTCCTAATAGTTTTTTTTATGATATTGGTTTAAAAGCCGAAACGATAATTCTTTCTGAATCGGGAAATTCAGAATCAAGAATTAATGGTAATTTTTCTAATTTAGCTTTTGCTTTCCCTTTATCAAAAAATTCAGGAGCTGGTATTACTTTATTACCTTATACAAATGTAGGATATAATATATTAGGTGTAGAAACATATATTGAAGGATCAAATGAATCTTTTTTATCAAATATAAATGGCACAGGTGGTTT
>DAOVTF010000277.1 GCA_030633225.1 Flavobacteriaceae bacterium | reverse complement strand
TTGAAGCCCTAACAGGTATAGATTTTTTTCCTGCCTTACCTGATGATTTGGAAAATAAATTAGAAAGTTCTTCTGATTATAAAGGGTGGAGTTTTCGTTAATAATTATCTGTTATTGATTATTACCTTTTAGATTAATTGTAACGCAAAGTTTCGCAGAGGTAAAAAAGTTTCGCCAAGTTTTTCTAAGCTCATCTTTACGTATAACTTAGAGATCTTTGCGATACAAGCAATTATTTAATTTCTAAAACCCACAACTATTTTACAGAATATCCAAACTATAAAAAGCTCGGACGTTTTGTTTATATAGATGGATTAACTCTTATAAATAACATACAACCTCAAGAATTTGTGTTGATACTTATTGTATCGCCGGTAGAATACTTTTTACTTCCAAAATTAATATTGAATTTTACCATAGTTGGAAAATCTACACAATGCATTGGTAAAATATATTTTGGGTTTTCAGATTTAAAGTATGATATAGTATTATTTACTGCGTTTTTATCTTCTTCAAATAAATGAAACCCTCCAATAACAGCATACAAATCTTGTCCACTTACTTTTTTAGCATACTCACAAATATTACAAATTCCAGAATGTGAACAACCAGTGATCACAACAGCGCCTTTTTTAGTTTTTATTACAATTGCTGAATCATCCAGCATTTTATCTTCTTTATAATTACCAGCTTCAAAACTATTTTCACGTGGAATTTCACCCAAATAAAAAATATCTTTTGAAAACTCCAAAGGCTCTTTGGATTTAATTATTTCAAAATCTTTAATTAATTTTTCCGACTGATTTTTCGGTAGTTTTTCAATAACTTCAGGATGTACTATTAGTTGCTTCTTCTCACTAAAATTATGAAATCTCAATCCACCCGTATGATCCCAATGATGGTGCGACAAAATGATGAAATCTGTTTCTTCAAGGTCAATATTTAAATTCTCAGCATTTTTTTTGTAAACATCCGTATGCCCTGTATCAAAAAGTATATTTACACCTTTTACTTGGATATATGCAGAAAAACCCCATTCAGCCAAACAAACTTTAGCTCCTGAATGCCCAGCAACATTTTCACAAAGTATTGTTATTTTCATAATAAAATAGGAGTGTATTTATTAATTATCCAAACTATAAAAAGCTCCTTTATTTTCTTTTCTTTCCATAGATTGTTTTACAATTAAATATGCAATAGCATTTAAATTTCTAAGTTCACAGATCTGAGGAGATAATTTAGATTTGAAATAAGCTTTTTCAGTATCCTGATATAAATAATCTAAATGATCTAAAGCTTTTTCTAAACGCTCATTAGAACGAACAATAGCCACCAAATCGGTCATTATATTTTGAATGGTCTTACGATTGTGAGATATCAAAACCTTTTCTTTTGGTACTGTTGTTCCTTCTTCATCCCATTCAGGAATTTTTAAATCTTCATCAATAATCAGATCTTTTCTATTTTCTGAAATTTCATTAGCTATTTTGCTTCCAAAAACCAAAGCTTCTAAAAGTGAATTTGAAGCCAAACGGTTTGCTCCATGTAATCCTGAGCGTGAACATTCACCGCAGGCAAATAAATTATTTATTGAGGTATATCCTTTTTTATCAACCACAATGCCACCCATCAAATAATGTGCTGCCGGTACTACAGGAATATACTTACTTGCGATATCAATTCCTAAGCTTTTACATTTTTCGAAAATATTAGGAAAATGATTGATAAAAGCATCCAAATCTAAATGTGTACAATCTAAATAAACATATTGATCACCGCTTTTTATCAATTCGCTGTCAATAGCTCGAGCTACAATATCACGAGGTGCCAACTCTGCTCTATCATCAACTTCTAACATAAATCTTTGTCCGCTTTTATTCCGCAAATATGCGCCAAAACCACGTACCGCTTCCGAAATTAAAAATGCTGGACTTACACCTGGTTGATATAATGAAGTTGGGTGAAATTGAACAAATTCCATATCTTCAATTTTAGCTTTAGCGCGATATGCCATTGCAATACCATCACCGGTGGCCACATTAGGATTTGTAGTTGCAGCATAGACTTGCCCAGCTCCGCCTGTTGCCAAAACAATTGAAGTTGCTAAGTAAGTATCAATTTTATTGGTTTGCTGATTTAAAACATAAGCTCCATAGCAAGAAATATTATCTTTGGTATTGTTGTCTTTAACTTGATGATCGGTTATCAAATCAATAGCAAAATGATAAGGCAATAAAGTAATATTTTGCAAAAGGTTTACCTGTTCTAATAATGTTTTTTCTACCTCAAAACCCGTAATATCTTTGTGATGTAAAATTCTATTAGCTGAATGCCCTCCTTCTTTTCCTAAATCTAATTCACCATTTTTTACTTGATCAAAATCTGCACCCCATTCTATTAATTGCTTCATACATTTAGGTGCTTCTTCTATTACTATTTTTACAATTTTCGGATTACTTAAATGATCACCAGCAATCATGGTATCTTTTATATGATCTTCAAACGAGTCTAATTTATCCCAAACCGCCGCAATTCCTCCTTGAGCGTATTTGGTATTTGATTCACTTTCTTCAGCTTTTGTTACGACAAATATTTTTTTGCTGGGTAAAGCTTTTGCTGTTTTAATCGCAATGGCAAGTCCGGCAACTCCCGAACCCAATATTAAGGTGTCAATATTAAAAATACTCATAATTATCATCTCGACCTTCTTTAGGTCAACTCTTATTTTTAGGGTTTTATAGTTATTTTAATGTAGCATAGCTAATTTTTTAATTCTTATTCTTTTTTTATCCAAAAAAAGAATCAAAAAAATCTTTGCTGTCCAAGGTATTTGCTGCGCACCATTCATTCTCATGCCTACATTCTCCTTTTATCTTGCTGCGCTACGATAAATGCAATTCAGGAATTTCATTCATTAATACTGCAGCACCCCGCTCAATATAATATTCAGAGTTCAAATATAAATAGTTAGTTTATATTCTTTTCCATTAAATTTGTAGTAATACCATTTTAAGATTTTCCCAAATTATGTGGATCAACTAAGGTTTAATATCTTTTATTTCTTTGCAGAGATT
>DAOVTF010000282.1 GCA_030633225.1 Flavobacteriaceae bacterium | reverse complement strand
TTTACGTCTTTAGAAACATTTTTCATAAAAGTAATACCAAATCCTAATGCTTTTTTCATTTCTGGACTATTCATTTCTTTCATTACTCTCCAAATAGAGTATGAAGGAACACTTTCGGTTTCCATACTGTTAAATGCTTTTATAGCATTTTCCATAGTGCCAAGAACTTCAGGTTGTGTCATTTCTTTCACAATTGATAGAATTGTAACAATACTATCAGCCAATTCTCTAAGGTCTTTAGGTGTAAACCCAGTAACAATATTATCGAAAATAGGCCCAACTTCTTTAAAGAAAGCAAAGTATCCTTTTTGTTCAAAAGTATTCAATTGTTTAGTAAAGTCAATAATAACTTCATTAGCAATTGGTCCAACTTCTTTACTTAAATCAACGGCCATTTCAAGTGTATCCATCACTAATTTGATGTTTCCAACATTTCTTAAAAATGAAACGGCTAATCCTGTTAGTTCTGATGGATCTAACTCCACCTGTCTTTTATCTAGCTCTTCAACTGTTGAGTCAAAAGCATCTTTTCCTATGATGCTCAAATCACTTACTAAGTCCTGAACCATATTTGAATTTAATTTTTGTTGGTGTACATAACCAAGTATTAAATCCAGCTTTTTATCCAGTGCATCTATCTGCGATTGTATATTTTTATCTTCCATTACAAATCACTATTTAGATTAAACGCGTTTTTTTCCAGCCATTGTCATATCTGCCTCAATAGGTAATTCTCTTCCTTTCAATAATATATGCCAATAGATCCATCTAAATAAAATTTTACCATAATGATTCATTTTTGTATTTTTTAATAAACCAAATGGTCCAATTCCTGGTAGTGGAAAAGTTCCAGGAAGAGGCTCAGTGTCATAATTGAAATCAATTAATGCTCCTTTACCATATCCTGTTTCAATATAACAATTAGCATGTCCATCAAATTTAGCAGGTAAAGATCTTCCTTCCATTGCTGCTAAAAGATTTTCCATTAAAATTTCGGCTGCAAAATGCGCTACAGACCCGGCTTTTGAAGTCGGAATATTTGATGCATCACCAATTACAAATATATTTTCAAATGCATCTGACTGTAATGTGTGCTTGTCAGTTTTTACATAATTCATATCATCACCTAAACCACTTCTTGCAATCATATCAGTACCCATATTTACAGGTACTATAGTTAGAATGTCAAAATCTAGTTCCTGCTCATCGTATGAAATGATTTTTTTATTATCATTATCTACATGACTTAAATAAAAATCAGGAACTACATTAATATTTTTTTCTTCTAATAGATCACCAAGCATTTTTGAAGCAACGGGTTTTGTAAAGGCGCCCGACATTAAAGTTACGTATGAAATTTCAACTTTATCTCTCATACCTCTTTCAGCAAAATAAGCTTCGGCTAAACAAACA
The DNA here is from genome assembly GCA_030633225.1 of Flavobacteriaceae bacterium. Taxonomy (GTDB): domain Bacteria; phylum Bacteroidota; class Bacteroidia; order Flavobacteriales; family Flavobacteriaceae; genus Lutimonas. The sequence goes on along the minus strand of DAOVTF010000282.1, from coordinate 1,606 downwards.
AATTCAATTGGTGCAACAGGACATTTATATGGTAACTCAGGAATACACATTACTAATTTACCACCTTCCCAATCTTTAAATTTTTTATGTAATGCTACAGCACCTTCAACGGTATAAAAATCAAAAATATCTTTATACCATAATTTATCTTTTAAACCTTCTGTTTCTGAAGGTCTAGTTTGAGTTCCGGTTGCAATAATTAAAAAATCATAATTTAAAACCTTACCACCTTCTAAATGCACTTTATTCTCCTCACCAACAATTTTATCTATTGGACTAAAAATAACATTAACACCAGGAGGGAAGAAATCATACTTAGGTTTAGTAACATCTTTTTTGTTATAAATTCCAAAAGGAATAAACAAAAAACCAGGTTGATAATAATGTGTTTTGAATTGATCAACAATGGTTATTTCCCATTCGTCTTTTTCTAATTCGTTATATAATTTATTTAACATCATAGTTCCGGCGGTTCCGGCACCAAGTATTAACAATTTCTTCATAATGTTTTGTGATTTAAGTTTTAATTCGTTGCAAAATTAAGATGGAATATTAATTTAAATTGTGATTTAAGTCATATTTATGTCTTTAAAGTCACTATTTTTGGTAACTTTAGTGACATTTGTAAGTTCAAGTTGCGTACCGTATAAAGTTACAAAAAAATCATGGATAAATAAAAAAATAGCTATTTTTAGATTTTAAAATGAAATAGTTTTAATGGCAGAAATTAAGATTAAAATAGAACAACTTAGAGTATTTCTTAGGCAGCAAAATTACAATTATTATGTATTAGATAACCCTGAGATTTCTGATTATGATTTTGATATAAAATTAAAAGAGCTTCAAGATCTTGAAAATAAGTATCCTGAATTTTTTGATGTAAATTCTCCAACCCAAAGAGTAGGAGGTCAAATAACCAAGAATTTTAATACGGTTACACATACAAACAGAATGTACTCTTTAGATAATTCTTACTCTAAAGAAGACATTATAGATTGGGAAAATAGAATTCAAAAAATACTTGGAGACGTAGATATTGAATATACCTGTGAGTTAAAATATGATGGAGCTTCTATAAATCTTTACTATCAAAATGGTCAATTTGAAAAAGCAGTTACTCGAGGTGATGGGTTTCAAGGAGATGAAGTTACGGCAAATGTTAAAACCATAAAATCGATTCCATTAGTAATAAATAATAATAGTTTAAATTCTTTTGAGATTAGAGGAGAAATTGTTCTACCACTTGATGGATTTAATAAAATGAATGAAGTGCGTATAGAAGCGGGCGATGATCCTTATCGAAATCCGAGAAATACAGCAAGTGGGAGTTTGAAGTTGCAAGATAGTTCTGAGGTTGCTGATAGACCATTAGATTGTTTATTATATCAGGTTGTAGCAAACAGACCTCCGTTTAAAACACATTATGGTGCTTTAAAATTTGCTTCTAAATCGGGGTTTAAAGTTCCCAAAACAATTAAACTTTGTAAAACAACGGGTGAGATCTTTGATTTTTTAGAATATTGGGATAAAAACAGGCATACTTTACCTTATGAAACCGATGGGGTTGTTATTAAAGTGAATTCATTACATTATCAAGATGAATTGG
>DAOVTF010000039.1 GCA_030633225.1 Flavobacteriaceae bacterium | reverse complement strand
GTTTCTGCCTCTAATTGACCAGAAACAGTAAGGTTTGTTTCTTTACCAAAAAAATCTTGAGTATAATCTACTTCATCTTTATCATTAAGGGGTGCGTTCTTTAGATCTAAAGTTGTTACTCTAAACATTTCTCCAGCACCTTCAGCGTCAGAACCAGTAATAATAGGAGTGTGTAAATTATAAAATCCTTTACTAACAAAATATTGATGAACAGCAAATGATAACGCTGAGCGCACGCGCATTACGGCTCCAAAAGTATTGGTTCTGGCTCTTAAATGAGCATTTTCTCTTAAAAATTCTAAACTGTGTTTCTTTGGTTGAATTGGGTACTCATCAGGGTTGGAATCTCCTAAAATTTCAATTTCTGAAATTTGTATTTCAACTGTTTGGCCTTTACCTTGACTTTCTACCAAAGTTCCTTTTATTGATATGGCGGCACCAGTGTTAATTTTTTTTAATACCTCTTCAGAGATGTTTTCAAAATCAAGAACACCTTGTATATTTTTAATGGTTGAGCCATCATTTATAGCAATAAATCTATTGCTTCTAAAGGTTCTTACCCATCCTTTTAAAGTTACCTCTTGTGAAAATTTATCTGATTGTAATAATTCAGCTACATTATATCTTTGCATTCTAAAAAAATTTATGCGCAAATATAAGGATTGTAATGATATTGTTGATTTATGGAAATGAAATTATTCTAAGATTCCTAATAAATAATCACCATAACCACTCTTTAATAATGGTTTGGCAACTTCTTTTAATTGATCACCATTAATAAATCCTTTTCTATAAGCAATTTCTTCAATACAACCAATTTTTAAACCTTGACGCTCTTCTATTACTTGAACAAATTGTTGCGCTTGAATCAAAGAATTAAATGTTCCGGTATCTAACCAGGCCGTTCCCCTACCAATTACTCCAACTTTTAAATTTCCTTGTTCTAAATAAACTTTATTTACATCCGTGATTTCGTATTCACCTCGTGCTGATGGTTTAATATTTTTTGCAATTTCAACGACACTATTATTGTAAAAATATATACCCGGAACTGCAAAATTTGATTTTGGTTTTTCTGGCTTTTCTTCTATAGAAATTGCTTTATGATTCTTATCAAATTCAACAACACCATATCGTTCTGGATCTTTAACATGATATGCAAATACAACTCCTCCTTCTGGTTTTACAGCATTCTTTAATCGACTTTCTAAATCAGCACCATAGAAAATATTATCTCCTAAAATTAAAGCAACATCATCATCTCCTATAAATTCTTCTCCAATAACAAAAGCTTGTGCTAACCCGTTAGGATTTTCTTGAATAGCATATTGAAAATTACAACCTAAGTTTTTACCATCACCCAATAATCTTTCAAATAATGGTAAATCATTTGGTGTTGATATGACCAATATTTCTTTGATACCTGCTAGCATTAATACCGATAATGGGTAATAAATCATTGGTTTATCATAAATAGGCATTAATTGCTTACTAACTGCTAAAGTAAGAGGATGTAACCTTGTACCACTACCTCCTGCTAATATAATTCCTTTCATCTGTTTATAATTATTGATTTTTATCGGTCATATGGAACATTCATATAATCATTTCAGTGTTTGACTATATTTACAGTCATGAATGTTTCATTTTTTATATTTTTTATTCACTCTCTTCTTCTTTCGGGAGAATAGAAATTGCTGGTTCTTTAAATGTTTTTTTATTTGCAATTTTTGATTCTAACGATAATAATAACGATGGTAATAGTAATAAATTGGATACCATTGCGAATAACAATGTTATAGAAACTAAACCTCCTAATGCCTTTGTGCCTCCAAAACTTGAAACGGTAAATACCAAAAATCCGAAAAATAAAACAATAGAAGTGTAAAACATACTAACACCAGTTTCATGTAAAGCTGCATAAACAGATTTTCTAACATTCCATTTATGAATAGTTAGTTCTTGTCGGTATTTAGCTAAAAAATGAATGGTGTCATCTACAGAAATTCCAAATGCAATACTAAAAACTAAGATGGTAGAAGGTTTTATTGGAACACCTAAATATCCCATTAAACCTGCCGTAATTAATAGTGGTAATATATTTGGTATTAATGAAATGATTATCATTTTGTAAGATCTAAACATCCATGCCATAAATAATGATATCAATAAAATAGCTAATGAAAGTGAAATTGCAAGATTCTTAACCAAGTAATTGGTTCCTTTTAAAAATACTAATGCTTTACCTGTAAGGGTAATATCATACTTTTTTTTAGGAAATACTTTATCAATTTTATCTTGAATTCTTTTTTCAATTTGTTCCATTTTTTCCGTACCAATATCTTTCATAAAGGTGGTCATTCTAGCGTATTGACCTGTTGAATCGACAAAGTTTTTGAGCATATCAGAATTGTTATCTGAATTTTTTGTGTAGGCTAAAATAAAATTCTTTTCTTGTTCAGTTGGTAATTGGTAATATTTTGGATTTCCATTATAAAAAGCCTGCTTAGAATATTTTACCATATTCAATATAGATACAGATTTTGAAAGCTGTGGTATTTCATCAATTTCCTCATCTAATTTATTCATTCGTTTAAGCGTTGATAAATTCATCACACCTTTTTTCTTTTTAGTATCAATCAATATCTCTAAAGGCATAATACCTCCAAATTCATCTTCAAAAAATACAATATCTTTGTAGAATTGTTTACCTTTTGGCATGTCTTCAATAATACTTCCAGACACATTTATTTTATAAACACCTATGATACTAACTATAATGATAATTACAGTTGAAATATAAATTGCAATTCGATCATGTCTAACCGTGTCCTCCATCCAATTAACAATTGCATCAATCCATTTTCTTTCTAAGTGTTTCAAATGCTTATCTTTTGGCTTATGCATGAAACTATAAATAATCGGAATTATTAAAATGGAAAGAACAAATATTGCCATAATATTTATGGAAGCAATAATACCAAACTCATTTAATAACTGACTATTTGTAAAAATAAATGTAGCAAAACCAGATGCAGTTGTAAGGTTGGTCATTAATGTTGCGTTACCAATTTTTGAAATAACACGCTGCAAAGATTTGGCTTGATTCCCATGCTTTTTAACTTCATTTTGATATTTATTAATCAAAAAAACTGCATTTGGTACACCAATTACAATAATCAATGGTGGAATTAAAGCCATTAATACAGATATTTCATATTCAAATAAACCAATAAAACCTACAGACCAAATCACACCAATACTTACAACCAACATGGTTATAAAAGTGGCTCTATAAGAACGGAAAAACATCCAAAAAATTAAGGAAGTAACCAATAATGCCAAGCCGACAAAAATGCCAATTTCATCAATAATATTTTGAGCATTCATGGTTCGTATATAAGGCATTCCTGAGACACGAACATCTAAACCAGTTTCTTTTTCAAATTTTTCAATAGCAGGATTTAAATCATCAAAAACAAAGCGTTCTCGTATTTTTGAATTGACAATATCTTTATCTAAATAAATAGCAGTTCTAATTGTACCTGAACTTTTATTGAACAAAAAATTATCGTAAAAAGGTAAATTATGAAACAATTCATCTTTAATAATTTTGACTTCATTATTTGTTGAGGGTGCTTTTTCATAAAGTGGTTCAACAATGAATTTTTGATTTTTTTTGTCCTTTTTTAGTTTTTTGATATCTCCTATGGATACAGTAAAATCAACTTGAGAATAATTATCAAACTCTTTAGAAAAATCATTCCATTTATTAAAGTTAGCAGCATTAAATATAGCACTATCTTGAACTGCTAAAATGATTAAATTACCTTCTTCTCCAAAAATTTCTAAAAAATCATCATACTTAATATTTTCTTCATGATCTTTAGGTAGTAGGTTAGCTTCTGTATGAGAAAATTTAATATTTTTAATATTTGAAGCTAAAAACAGGGTGACAAGTGCCAATACAACCAATATAAATATTCGTTGTTTTAGAATAAATCGAGATACAACCTGCCAAAAATTCATCAAAAATTATCTTTTATCTTGAGAATCCAAGATTCAATGGAATTTAATATATTAATTAATAGAGAAACAATAATTAGAAAAGTGTTTTTAAACTTTCATTATTTCTATCTCTTTTATTGCATAATGCTCATCGGCTATGACTGAAAATTTATTGGTAAGTTCTTGGATATCAATTTCAGCATTTTTTAATAAATCTTCAGATATATCTAAGTTTTTTAATTCAGTATTTGCTTCTTTCCTATCATTTCTAATACTTATTTTAGCATCTTCAGCTTCAGATTTTGCCTGTTTTGATAATTCTATTCTTCTTTCTTCAGTTAATATAGGTACATTAATAATTACACTTTCTCCATTATTCATAGGGTTTAATCCTAGATTCGCTACCATAATTCCTTTTTCAATTTCTGGAATTAATGATTTTTCCCAAGGTTGAACAGTTATAGTATGTGCATCCAGTGTGTTAACATTTGCCACTTGAGTTAAGGGAGTGCTCGTTCCATAATAATCAACCTTTACATTTTTTAACATCATTGGAGATGCCTTACCTGCTCTAATGTTGGTCAATGCTTGCTCTAGATGAGTTATTGCACTTTGCATTTGTTCTTTAGTGCTATCAATTATAAATTTTAGTTCTTCATTCATAGTTAAAATATTTAAGGTCTAAATTGATTTAATGATTTACTAAGGTTCCTATATTCTCGCCAGAAACAACTTGAAATAAATTACCTTCTTTATTCATGTCAAAAACAATTATTGGTAACTTATTTTCATCACTTAAAGTGAAGGCTGTCATATCCATAATTTTTAAATCTTTACTTAGTACTTCTTTAAAGGTCAAATTCTCATATTTGGTAGCCGTTTTATCCTTTTCAGGATCAGAAGTATAAATACCATCAACACGAGTGCCTTTTAAAATTACATCTGCATTAATTTCAATAGCTCTTAAAACTGCTGCAGTATCTGTTGTAAAATATGGATTTCCCGTACCTCCACCAAAAATAACAACTCTGCCTTTTTCTAGGTGTCTTACAGCACGACGTTTAATAAAGGGTTCCGCAATTTGCTTCATCTCAATTGAGGTTAGTAAACGAGTTTGAACATCTGCCTCTTCAAGGGCACTTTGTAAAGCTAAGCCATTAATTATGGTTGCTAACATACCCATATAATCACCTTGAACCCTATCCATACCATTGGTAGCGCCTGCAAGACCTCTAAATATATTTCCTCCACCAATTACAATGGCAACTTCAACACCTTTATCAGTAATTTTTTTTACGTCTTCAGCATATTTGGCCAATCGCTTAGGATCTATCCCATATTGTTTGTCACCCATTAAAGCCTCACCGCTTAATTTTAATAGAATTCTGTTATATTTCATATAAAAAATTGAAAGTTTTACAAATATACTAAAAACCAGAGTCCGATTATAAATTTGAATACAGTTATGAATAATTTATTCATAGATGATTCAATTTTTTGAAGTAATATCTAGATATTTCAAAGGGAATTGAAGAAGGGTATGGATAAATTATCATAATCCTTTTACATTTAAAAAGCATTATATTATTACCTGGATTTAGAGCAAAAAAAATCCCCAAACAATTAGTTTGAGGATTCTATTATAATTTAGTTTAGTGAATTATCCTAAAGCAACACGCTTAAAATCTATCACTTCAATATCACCAATTGTTTTAACATAATCAGCAACACTAACTTTACCATCTTTTATAAATGCTTGGTTCACTAAAGTGTTATCTTTAAAGAAACGTTTAAGTTTACCTTGAGCAATTTTATCAAGCATAGCTTCTGGTTTTCCTTCTTGACGCAATTGATCTTTTGCAATTTCAATCTCTTTAGCAATAACCTCTTTTTCTACTCCATCTTCATTCAAAGCAATCGGACTCATAGCAGCTGCTTGCATCGCAACATCTTTTGCAACTTCAGCAACACCATCAACATTTGCCGATAAACCAACTAAGGTAGCTATTTTATTACCTGCATGAATATATGAACCTACAAAAGGAGCAGTGATCTTTTCAAAACTTGAAAGTTCAATCTTCTCACCTATTACACCAGTTTGCTCAATTAATTTTTCAGCAACGGTAATTCCACCAAAATCTGCATTTAATAATTCTTCTTTCGAAGCACTTTGTAAGGCTTTTTCTGCTAATTCTTTTGCAAGATTAACAAAGTCATCATTTTTTCCAACAAAGTCAGTTTCACATCCTAAAACAATTACTGCTCCAGATGTTCTATCATTATTAACTATTGCTATAGCAGCACCTTCTGACGAGGCTCTATCTGCTCTTTTTGCAGCAACTTTTTGACCTTTTTTACGTAAAATCTCGATTGCTAAATCAAAATCACCATTTGACTCAACCAACGCATTTTTACAATCCATCATACCGGCTCCGGTGGTTTTTCTTAAGCTATTTACTTCTGCAGCTGTAATTTTTGCCATAACTTTAATATTTAAATATTGTTAATTCAACAATTTTTCTCTATTTTTCTTCCTTTTTAACTTCTTTAGCAACTTCCTTCTTTGCTTTTTCAACAGTCTTTGTTACCTTAGTTTCTTTCTCTTTCTCTTCAACTTTTGCTTTAACTTTTGCCTCAGCTACTTCAGCAGCCTTTGCAGCTTTAGCTTTTGCCGCTGCTTCTTTTGCAGCTGCTTCTTTTTCTTTAGAATTTTTTCTATCTTCTAATCCTTCTGAAATTGCATTTGTTAAATAAGTTAAAACTTTATCAATAGATTTAGAAGCATCATCATTTGATGGAATTACATAATCAATAGGTCTTGGATCAGAATTTGTGTCAACCATTGCAAAAATTGGAATATTTAATTTTTGTGCTTCTGCAACAGCAATATGTTCACGTTTTATATCAACAACCAAAATTGCCCCAGGTAAACGAGTCATATCTGTAATTGATCCTAAATTCTTTTCTAATTTAGCTCTTTGACGATTTATTTGTAATTTTTCTCTTTTTGAAAGTGCTTCAAAAGATCCATCCAGTTTCATTCTATCAATATGAGCCATTTTTTTAACAGCTTTTCTAATAGTAACAAAGTTAGTCAACATACCACCTGGCCAACGCTCAGTAATATAAGGCATATTAACACTTTCTGCTTTTTCAGAAACTATGTCTTTTGCTTGTTTTTTGGTAGCAACGAATAATATTTTTCTACCTGATGTAGCAATTTTATTTAAAGCAGCATTAGCTTCTTCAATTTTTGCAGCCGTTTTGTAAAGATCAATAATGTGAATTCCTTTACGCTCAGTATATACATACGGAGCCATATTAGGATCCCATTTTCTTGTTAGGTGACCAAAGTGTACACCTGATTCAATTAATTCTTTTATTTCAATGTTTGCCATTTTGTTTTAGTTTACGTTCCGTAATTTTAGCAATTAATAAGTAGCGAATAAACGATCTTATTTATTTGGATGCTAAACTTTTCCGACAACAGTTTATTTAATTTTTTAACGTTTAGAGAATTGGAATTTCTTACGTGCTTTTTTCTGACCGAATTTCTTACGTTCTACCATTCTTGGATCTCTTGTCATTAATCCTTCTGCTTTTAAAACACTTTTGTTTTCTTCATCTAATTCTACTAGTGCTCTAGAAATTGCTAGACGAATTGCTTCGGCTTGACCAGTAACACCACCACCTTCAACTTTAGCTTTGATATCAAAACTTTTAACATTATCTGTTAAGTTTAAAGGTTGTAAAATTTTATATCTTAAGGTATCTGTACTAAAGTATTTGTCATACTCTTTATTGTTTACAATTATTTTACCTTTTCCTTCAGAAAGATAGATACGAGCAACAGCGGTTTTTCTTCTTCCTATTTTATGAATAGTTTCCATATTACTTGATATCTTTTAAATTAATAGATTTAGGATTTTGTGCTTCTTGTTTGTGTTCACCGCCTGAATAAACAAATAGATTTCTAAACAATGCACTGCCAAGTTTGTTTTTTGGTAACATTCCTTTTATTGCTTTTTCTACAACACGAATCGGATCTTTTCCAAATAATTCATTAGCTGTAAGCGTTCTTTGTCCTCCGGGATATCCTGTATGACGCACATAAGTTTTGTCATTCCATTTGTTTCCGGTTAAAATAATTTTTTCTGCGTTGATAACTACTACATTGTCTCCACAATCTACGTGAGGCGTGTAGTTAGTTTTGTGCTTACCTCTAATTAATATAGCAATTTTAGAGGCTAGACGACCCAACGTTTGACCGTCTGCATCAACCAAAACCCATTCTTTATTAACGGTGTTTTTATTAGCTGATACTGTTTTGTAACTTAATGTATTCACAATTAAATTTTTTGTTAATGATTAAACTTCCTTTTCTCTTCTGTTCAAAGAGCTTGCAAAAGTACAACTATTTATTCATTTAGCAAATAGGATTTTAGTTATATTTTTAGAAGTGTTTTTCACTTTAACCCAATGATAATTCTATGGTTTTTTTAACTTTAATTTATGATTTGTTTACAAGTAAAAAAGATCATCTTTTCTAACTTTCTAGATTATTGTAACATTGTAATAAAATTATCGTCTTTTAAGCAAAATTAATTCAGAAAAGTAGGATTATGACAAGTCATGAAATTATAATTTTTGAAGGTTGTTAATGATTGAATTCTGCTCATTTAAAAAATAAAATTGAAAAATATATTTTTAATTTTTTTGTGTTTTCTTTTTTCTCAATTGATTATTGGTCAAGAAACAGAGGGAAAAGTTCCGAAAAGAATCTACACTACACAAAATATTGGTGAATCAAAACCTCCTGTAATTAACGGTTTTATTGAGGAAGATATTTGGGATCTTGTTGAATGGCAAGGTGACTTTATTGAAAGAAGTCCTGACGAGAACACCCAACCTGAACAACAAACCAAATTTAAGATCCTATATGATGATAAGAACTTGTATGTCGCATTTAAAGTATTAGATACTGAGCCTGATAAAATTGTAAAACGATTATCAAGAAGAGATGGTTTTGAAGGAGACTATATGGAAATTCATATTGATAGCTATCATGATTTACGAACAGCTTTTTCATTTACTGTTACAGCTGCTGGGGTAAAAGGCGATGAAGCAATTTCAGAAAATGGTGATAATTTTGATGAAAGCTGGAACCCAATTTGGTACACAAAAACAAATATTGATACAAAAGGGTGGACTGCTGAATTAAGGATTCCTTTAAGTCAGTTACGATTTGGCAAAAGTGAAGAACAGATCTGGGGTTTACAAGTAATGCGAAGATTGTTTAGAGAAGAAGAACGATCTTTATGGCAACGAATTCCAAAAGATGCGCCTGGGTGGGTTAGCGAATTTGGTGAATTACATGGTTTGCTAAATTTAAAACCTCAAAAACAAATTGAGATCCAACCATTTTTATTGGCACAATACGATACCTATCCAAAAGAAGAAGATAATCCTTTTAGAGATGGAGATGATTTTACTATTAATGGTGGACTTGATGGTAAAATTGGAGTTACAAACGATTTAACCTTAGATTTTACCATTAATCCTGATTTTGGCCAAGTTGAAGCAGATCCGGCAGCTATTTCATTAGATGGGTTTCAAATATTTTTCCGTGAACAAAGGCCTTTTTTCGTTGAAAATAAAAATATTTTCAACTATGAGTTTGCAGATAATCAGGACAATGTTTTTTACTCAAGAAGAATAGGCAGACAGCCTCAGGGTTATCCCAATTTATCAAATGTAGAATTTGGTGACATTCCAATTAACACAACAATTTTAGGTGCAGCAAAATTTAGTGGTAAAACAAAAAAAGGGCTTTCAATTGGAATTCTAGAAAGTGTTACCGCAAAAGAATATGCCGAAATTAAAGGTGGTGATAAAAAAAGAAAAGAGATTGTTGAACCTTTAACCAATTATTTTGTTGGTAGACTTCAAAAAGATTTTAATGAAAGAAATTCATTTATTGGAGGAATCTTTACAGCTACCAATAGAAAAATTGAAGGTAATTTAGACTTTCTAAGAGATAAGGCCTATACAGGTGGTTTAGATTTTAAGCATCAATGGAAAGATAGAAAATATTACGCTGAAGGTAATGTTATTTTAAGTCATGTTCAAGGCAGTAAAGAAGCTATTACTCTAACACAAGAATCGCTTACGCACTTGTTTCAAAGAGTTGATGCCAAACATGTTAGTGTCGATCCAAATAGAACATCATTAACTGGTACTGGTGGTAAAATTGAAGCAGGAAAAGTTGGTAGTGGTAATTGGAATTATAGTGGCGGGTTTGTTTGGCGATCTCCAGAATTAGAATTAAATGATAT
>DAOVTF010000035.1 GCA_030633225.1 Flavobacteriaceae bacterium | reverse complement strand
CTTGTGGTTAATTTCCCTTCAATGGCAACTTCTTTTCCTTTTTCTAAAAACATTTCAGCGAGTTCAGCTGTTTTATTCCATGCAATTATATTATGCCATTCCGTATCTGTTACTTTATCTCCTTTTGCATTTTTATAAGTTTCATTTGTAGCTATAGAAAACTTAGCTAGTTTTGTTCCAGATTCTAATGTTTTGATTTCAGGATTTTTTCCTAAGTTTCCAATTAATTGCACTCTGTTTCTTAAATTATTCATATTCTTTTAATTTATGCCTGAAATTTTTCAGACTTGATTAATAATAAATTTTAAATCACAACACATTGGTTTGATTTGTCTCTGCAAAGATGAAACAGGATACTCTTTTGATTCGGTTGCTAAACAATTACTTTCGTATGTAATTGAATGTAGTCGTTTATAAACGGATAATTTTAATTATATTTGTTTGATAATTAAATGTTTATTTTATGAGTATTCAAAATTGTTTAGAATGTAATGAACCAATAAAAGGGAGAAGCGATAAGAAGTTTTGCAACGACTATTGTCGGAATGCTTACAATAATAATATTAATAAAGACAATAAAAATCTAATTAGAAATACCAATAACAGACTTCGAAAAAATCACAAAATTTTAACAGAATTAAATACTTCAGGGAAAACAAAAGTCACACGAACAAAATTAATAGATCATAATTTTGATTTTAATACTTTCACTTCTATCTATACTACAAAAACTGGTAATGTATATTATTATGTTTACAATCAAGGTTATTTAAAGTTAGAAAATGATTATTATTTATTGATCAAACGAGAATGATTCTGCTTTTTTAATCCTATTCTATTTCATATATTTACTGATGTTAACTAAAACATGTTTTTTGATGCATTTTTTTGCCGTTTTTAATATAAAATAATCTCTTAGCAAGAATGTTTATTTAATTCAAGATATATGAAAAAAATACTACTCTATTCATTAATATTATTAAGCTTATTAATTACAAAAAATCTTCATTCTCAAGATAAAATTAGGATAGGAATTCACGAAGAACACAAAGTTGAATTTGGTTTAAAAGAGAAGATAGTAAGTAAATTTGATGTAAATGGAAAAGGAATTATTCCATTACAAAAAAGTCAGAAAAAAGACTTGTCTAAAATAGTTTTTGGGTTTTTACCATATTGGGAATATTCTTCTGGTGCTCATTCAAATATGCATTATGATCTTCTAACTCACATTGCTTGTTTTGATTTTTTTGCAAAAAGCGATGGTAGTTTAAAACTTCCGTCAGGTTGGCCATGGACAGATGTGATAAATGCCTCTCATAATGATGGTACCAAAGTTATTATGGCTGTGACAAATTTTGATGGAATTGTTTCTCCCAAAGATCAAGCTAGGATTTTAATGACCAATTCAACAGTAAAAAATAACCTTTTTAACAGTATTAAAAACACAATAGTAACATACAATTTAGATGGCGTCAATATTGATTTTGAAGCTATGTATAATACAGATGAGGGAAATGTTGTGAATGGCTTTATGGCTGATCTAACTTCGTATATTCATACCCAACTACCCGGTAAAGAAGTATCTTTTGATGGTCCGGCAGTAAATTGGAGTAATGATTGGGATCTAAATGGTTTAGCGCAAAATGTTGATCATCTTATTGTTATGGCCTATGATTATAATGGAAGCTGGAGTTCTAATACCGGCGCAGTTTCTCCATTAACACATCCAAGTGGAGGAATTTGTGTTACAAAAACTCTTAATAGTGATTATGCTGTAGCAAAGTCTAATTTTTCTGAAAAACTTATTCTTGGTGTTCCGTATTACGGAAAGCATTGGAAAACAACAACGAGCTCACCTGGCTCTTCTATAACTTCTTATGTTGGCTCAACATTTTATAGAACTGCAGTAACTAATGCTGCAAACAATGGTGGATTTATTTGGGATAATGATTCTCAAACACCTTGGTTTAAATGGAACTCAGGAGGTTGGAATCAGGTTTGGCAAGATAATGAACCTAGTATAGCTAAAAAATACGATTTAGCTTTAACAGAAAATTTAGGTGGTATTGGAATTTGGGCTTTAAATTATGATGGAAACAAAAATGAATTATGGGATTTAATTAATAAAAAATTCAATGGATCACTTACAGTTGATAATAATTTTTTAAAGCAAAATGTTCATCTTTATCCAAATCCTACAAATGGCCTGTTAAAAATTAAAAATCCAAATTCAATTAAAATTGAAAAAATATCAGTCTTTAATAGTTACGGACAAAAACTTAAAATAATTAAGCATCAAAACAAAATTGATATTAGTAGTTTAGTCAATGGTTTTTATTTTATAAAGATTGAAGATGACAATGGAAAACAAGGATCTTTTAAAGTGATGAAATCTAATTAAAATATATTATTTTTTTATTTGATAATTGGGTTTGAGTTTTTCAAACCCAGTTTTGTTTGTAACTTGTCGGTTTATGTTTCGTCAAATTACTAAAAGATTAATGCAAAAATTAATTACACCATATTTTGTTTTTTTTATTCTAATTTATTCGTCTGCTTTTTCTCAAAACAAAAGTGTGGTGTCAGGTGTAATTACAAATAAAGAAGACAATCTCCCTTTGCCTTTTGCTTCAGTTACTTTAAAAAATTATCCAATGGGTACTCTTAGTAATGAGAATGGTGAATTTGATTTTTATATTCCAGATTCAAAACGAAATGATACTATTCAAATTAGTTTTATTGGGTTTAATAATTACGAATTACCAATAACTTCAGCATTAAGCGAATTAAAAATTGAACTACAACCAAGCAACGAAGTTTTAGACGAAGTTATTCTTAGTAAGTTAAGCCCCTTAGATTATATCAAAAATGCTTTGGAAAATATTGATAAGAATTATCAACAAGATCCGTTTCAAACGATTGCTTATTATCGTGAAAAATTAATTGAAAACAATCAAACTATAAGTAAAAAAGAAGGGGTTTTTAAAACCCACTATACTGCAACTGGAGATTCATCAAAGAATCAACATCAATTACTTTTGTATAAACCTACTGAAAATTTACAAAATTTTCAATTTATGCGGAAGTGGATAGATAAAAGAATTGAAAAAGAAACAAAGAAAGCTAAAAAGAAGGCTAAAAAGAAAGGAGAAATTTTTGAAGATGATTTCGATTTTGATAGAGATATGAACATGGGAGGGCCCGAAACTATTATTAATATGGCCGACATAAGAAATGGTTCTTCAAACAACAACTTTCTAAACCCCAAACACTTCAAAAAATATGAATATACTTTTGGCGATGAAAAGTATTTTAATGGTGATATTTTGGTAACAATTCATTATAAAGCATTAAAAAAAATTGAATCGGTCAAAGATCAAGGCACAGTTTTAATCAGCAAAGGCGATTATGCGATTGCTTTAATTGAAGGATCTGGTGTACTTACAGTTCCGGTTTTAGCAAAACCAATAATTTTTCTTGTAGGCTTAAGTGTTAGTAACCCAAAGTTTAGAAATACAGTTAGCTATCAAAAATATAAAGATAAATGGTATCCAAAATTATTTAGATGGGATGCAACAATTTCACTTAAAAAGAGCCATCTGTTTAGTGAAAATGAACAAGCCAATTTAAAGATAGGGCAAGTGTTTTTTATTAATCAATTAGAATATGTTTCTACAGCAATTCCTAAAGAAAAAAGATTTGATTCAAGTGAAGATATGGAAGAACAAGTACATAATGATATCAATATTTCCTGGCAAGGAATGAATGTGATTAAAGATTGAGATTTATTTCAGATTTTATAAATATTTTTTAAAATTAAAAGTAACATTTTATTACCTTACTCGTCGTATGTTAAAAAAATTTAATGCACAATAAAAAGATTCTTTTCTGTTTTTTATTATTAGCGATTATTTTTAATTCTTATAGCCAAAATAAAAGTGTTATTTCTGGTACAGTTATTAATAAAGAAAATAATGAACCGCTACCTTTTGCGTCTATTACTTTAAAAAATTATCCTATAGGAACGATTAGTAATGAAAACGGGGAGTTTGATTTTTATATTCCAACTTCTAAACATAAAGATACAATTGTAGTAAGTTTTATTGGTTTTCTTAGTTATGAAATTCCTGTTTCTATTGTTCAAAACCGACTGACAATAAATCTAAGACCTACAAATGAAATTTTAAAAGAAGTTGTTGTTAGTCCGTTGAGTCCCTTAGATTATATTAAACGAGCTTTAAAGTATTTTGACCAAAACTACCCGCAAAATTCCTATCAGAGTTTAGCTTATTATAGAGAAAAATTTATTGAAAACGGCGCTGTGATAAATAAAGAAGAAGGGGTTTTTAAAACATTTTATCCATCAGCTATTGATTCCGCAAAGAATCAACATCAATTATTATTATACCGTTCGGCAAATGATCCCCAACAATTTCAATTTATGCGTGAATGGTTTGAAAAAAAACAGGATAAACGTAAAAAAAGAGCCATAAAAAAAGGTGAAGATTATGATGAAGATGAATTTAGTACGGATATTGATATGGATTTGGGAGGCCCTGAATCGGTCATTGAATTAGATCTTAAACACGAAAAAGATAATTTTTTAAAGCAAAAATATTTTAAAAAATACGAGTATTCTTTTGGTGATGAAACTGTCTTCAATAATGATACCCTGGTTACAATACTGTTTAAAGCAAAAAAGAGTATAGATTATGTTAAAGATCATGGTAAAATTTTAATAAGTAAAGATAATTATGCCATTGTTAGAATTGAACAAAATGCAAAATTTAGTATTCCCTTTTTAATAAAACCTATTTTATTTACCCTTGGATTAGCTATTGAAAAACCACGATTTAAAAAGATAATAAGTTATCAAAAATATAAAGCCATTTGGTATCCAAAATTATTTCAATGGGATGCAAATGTAAAAATAACCAAACGACATACTTTCAGTAGTAATGAGCATTCTGACATTAAAATAGGACAAGTATTTTTTATAAATAAATTAGATTCTCTGGTTACAGCTATTCCTAAAGAAAAACAATTTGATTCTGATGAGGATATGGCAGAGCAAATACACAATGATATTGGAATTTCTTGGGATCAATTAAATATTATTAAAGATTAAAGTTTCTAATTCTGACAAATTTCTAATAAATACACTTTATTATAAATTTTTTACTTCCATTTAATTAAATCCTCTCTATATTTCTGAATTACTGTTTGTTATATTTTTTATATATTTATAAGATTAATTCTAACTACTAATTAAAAACAATTTTTATGAAAAATATTCTGTTATCTTTTATGCTATTATCGATAATAGCTTGCCAAAATCCAGCATCAAAAAATGATGTAAAAAAACCTATAGAAATAGCCCACTACAGTATTGAACAGTTCTATAAAAATAAAATAGTTAGAGGTGGTGCTTTTAATAATGACGAAACTAAATTATTAGTGAGTAGCAATGAAACAGGTATTTTTAATGTTTTTGAAATATCTATTGAAAACGGAAAAAAAAAGCAACTCACTTTTTCAGAAAAGGAGTCGTTCTTTGTCATAGATGAAGTTCCTAATACCAACCTCCTATTGTACACTGCCGATAAAGGAGGAGATGAAAACAATCATATTTATTTGCTTGCAGAAGATGGTAGCTCAACAGACCTAACTCCTGGTGAAAAAGTTAAAGCAAACTTTGGAGGTTGGAGTGAAAATCAAAAATCTATGTTCTATTTTTCTAACCAAAGAGATACCAAGTATTTTGACATGTACAAAATGAACTTAGAAGATTGGAAATCAAAAATGATGTATAAAAATGACGAAGGACTCAATATTGAAGATATTTCTCATGATGAAAGTATTTTTAGTATTTCAAAATCTATAACAACTAGTGAGGACAAGTTGTTTTTGTTGGATCATAAAAATAATAAGACCACAGAAATCTCAGATGAGCCAGGTTCTTTTAATGGTTCAGGTTTTAGCAATGATGATAAATATTTTTATTTTATCACCGATGTTGGAAAAGAGTTTAAGTATCTGGTTCAATACGAAATATCCACTGGAAATAAAGAAGTAATTTATGAAACCAATTGGGATGTAATGTACAGTTATTTAAGTGAAACTGAAAAATATAGAATTATCGGCATCAATGAAGATGGTAAAACTAATTTAATTATTACAGATAATGCAACTGGTAAAATTATTGAATTTCCTGAAATTCCAGATGGCGACATCAAAGGAGTTAACATCTCTGAAAGTGAAAATCTTATGCGTTTAACAGTTGGTACATCAAAATCAACCAATAACATATATGTCTATAACTTTCAAACCAAAACGCTACAGCAATTAACCAACACTATGAGTAACGAACTAGATGCAACTAATTTAGTTTCTGCCCAAGTAGTTAGATTTAAATCTTTTGACGGATTAGAAATTCCTGCTATTTATTATAAGCCTTTAACAGCAACGGCTCAAAACAAGGTGCCAGCGTTAGTTTGGGTTCATGGTGGACCCGGTGGACAAAGTAGAGTTGGATATTTTAGTTTAATTCAATTTTTAGTAAACAATGGTTATGCTATCCTTGCAGTAAACAATCGTGGAAGCAGTGGTTACGGAAAAACATTTTATAAAATGGACGACCTGAACCATGGAGATAAAGATCTAAAAGATTGTATTTGGGGAAAAAAGTGGTTACAGAATCATAATTATATTGATAGTAATAAAATCGGAATCATTGGAGGTAGCTATGGTGGCTATATGACCATGGCGGCAATGACATTTGCTCCTGATGAATTTAACGTTGGGGTTAACATATTTGGAGTTACCAATTGGTTAAGAACTTTGAAGTCTATTCCACCACATTGGGAGTCGTTTAGGAAAGCATTGTACACAGAATTAGGTGACCCTAATACAAAAGATTCAACTCGACTGTACGAAATCTCACCCCTTTTCCATGCTGAAAAAGTTAAAAAACCTGTCATGGTTTTACAAGGTGCTAATGATCCGAGAGTTCTTCAAGTTGAATCTGATGAAATCGTCGCTGCAATGAGAAAAAATAATATCCCTGTTGAATATGTTCTTTTTCCTGATGAAGGACATGGGTTTAGAAAAAAAGAAAATGAAATAAAAGGCTATGGCCAAATTCTAACTTTTCTAGATAAATATTTAAAGGAAGTAAAACCTGTTAAACCATAAAAATGAACTACCTCGACCCAAGGGTACGAGGTATCAATCGCAAAGAATTTATTTTTAGTTTTATGAAAACCTAGGTTTTCAAACTTTCCTTTTAACCACCGACGCAAGCATCGGGGAATTCTTTTGATTAATTAATGCTTTTTTTATTCTTTCAGGTTTTTAAAACCTGGAAGGTATTATTAAAATTTTTCTACCGGCTTGTTGCCTATATATGAGTTAAAGCTTTTGATTCTTTATTTAAATTACTACATTTATTCTTTCTAAAACTCAAAATTAATGTCCACAAAAAAAAACTATACTTCAGCAGTTTCTTTTATTATTTTGCTTTTTACCGCTTTTTGGAGTATCAACTCCTTGATGCCAAAAATAATAACAAATTTAGATACTCCGAAAACAGAGTTTTCATCTGAAAGAGCCTTAATTCACCTTAAAGAAATTACGCAAAAACCACATTATGTTGGTACCGAAAATCATACAGAGGTAAGAAATTACATTATAGCCGAATTAGAAAAATTAGGCCTTACTATTGAAGTTCAAAGTCAAGTTGCCTTAAATAAAAAATGGCGTGCTGGAGCAAATACTAAAAACATAATAGCCAAAATTAAAGGAAGTGAAAATGGTAAATCGTTATTGCTTCTTTCCCACTATGATTCAAGTCCACATGCTTCATTGGGAGCAAGTGATGCTGGAAGTGGAGTGGTTACAATTTTAGAGGGTATTAGAGCGTATTTAGCGAATAATCCAACACCTAAAAACGATATTATTATTTTAATTTCTGATGCTGAAGAATTGGGTTTACTCGGTGCTAATGCTTTTGTAAAGCATCACCCCTGGGCAAAAAATGTGGGATTGGTTTTAAACTTTGAAGCTAGAGGAAGCGGTGGACCAAGTTACATTTTAATGGAAACAAATGGTGGAAACAAAAATTTGATTCAAGCCTTTAATAAAGCAAAGCCAAAATCACCAGTTGGAAATTCATTGTTATATAGTATTTATAAAATGCTTCCCAATGATACCGACTTAACCGTTTTTAGAGAAGATGCTAATATAAAAGGATTTAATTTTGCTTTTTTAGATGATCATTATGATTATCACACTGCTCAAGATTCTTATGAGAGATTAGATAAAAACACATTTCAACATCAGGCAGATTATTTAATGCCTTTGCTTACTTATTTTTCTAATACTAATCTTGAAAATTTAAATGCTGAAGAAGATTATGTGTTTTTTAATTTCCCTGGTTTTGGATTAGTAAATTATCCTTTTTCATGGGTATTACCTATGTTAATTATAACAGCGTTTATACTTTTTATCTTAGTTTTCTTTGGTTTTAAAAGAAATATATTATCTGTAAAAGAAATCTTTATTGGGTTTATTCCGTTTTTAATTTCATTAATACTTTCAGGAATTTTAACATTTTATGGTTGGAAACTTTTACTTAAAATCTATCCACAATACAAAGATATTTTACACGGTTTCACCTACAATGGAAATTATTATGTCGCAGCATTCATAGCACTTTCTATTTGGATTACTTTATGGATTTATGATAAATATTTTAAAAAATATAAATCTCAAAATTTACTTATTGCTCCAATTATAATCTGGCTTCTAATAAATATAGCAGTTGCCAAATATTTACCTGGAGCAGGTTTTCTTCTTTTACCAGTTCTAATAGGTTTGGCCATTCTTGCCATTTTATTATTTTCTAAAGAAAAGTCATCAAAAAATATTATCTTATATTCGTTTTTAGCAATTCCAATTTTAATAATTTTTGTCCCTTTAATAAAAATGTTCCCTGCTGGTCTGGGATTAAAAATGACTGTCATTAGCACAACTTTTACAGTTCTAATTCTTGGAATTTTAATTCCAATATTTTCATCTTTTATACACATAAAAAAAATAAGTCATTTGTTTTTGTTAATTGGTGTATTATCTTTAGTATCTGCCTCATTTACTTCAGGTTATTCCGAAGATAAAAAACAACCCAATAGTATTTTATACGTTTATGATGCTAATAATAATGAAGCTTATTGGGCTAGTTATAACACTAAAGTAGATGAATTTACAAAGCAATACCTGGGTGATGATCCAACTAAAGGGAGTTTTATTAAAGAGGCATCTGCAAGTAAATATGGCACTAATTACAAATTGTATAAAAAAACAGAATTGATAAATCTTTCTCAACCGCTAGTTCAGATTATTCAAGATACGATTGTCGGTAATGATAGAAATATTCACATCAAAATAGTTCCTCAAAGAAAAGCAAACCGGATAGAGTTAATTAATAATGGCTTACTTCACTTCAAAAGTTTTGTCGTAAATGGTGAAATTCTAAGTCCAAAAGATAGTGAAGAATTTATTTTCAATACAGAAAAAAGTAACCACATAATGAGTTTTTATTTTTCAAAAGAAAATGAGGTTTTAGATTTAAAATTTTCTATTCCAAAAGAAGAAATTCCGCAATTAGAATTTACAGAAGCTTCTTACGATTTATTTACCAATGACTTAATTAAAAATTTGAATAAAAATTTCAAACCTCGAAATGAGATTATGATGCCAATGCCATTTGTTTTAAATGACGCAATAGTTATAAAAAAGAAAATAAATCTTTAGTATTTCTATTTTAACGACAATCTTATTGTATCATACTGCCAACTAATTAGTATTTTTGTTGTCTATTCTTTTTTATAAAAAACAATTCATGAAAACTATAAACGATTTTAATTTTGAAGATAAAAAAGCATTAATAAGAGTTGATTTTAATGTGCCTTTAAACGATGATTTTCAAGTAACCGATACTACCAGAATTGAAGCAGCTAAGCCTACCATTATTAAAATATTAGAAGATGGTGGTAGTGCAATTTTAATATCTCATTTAGGAAGACCAAAAGGAGTTGAAGAAAAATTTTCGTTAAATCATATTGTCAATGAGGTTAGCAGTATTATTGGCGTACAAGTAAAATTTGTCTCAAACTGTATAGGTGAAGAGGTGGAAAAAGCGGTAGCAGAATTAGAAAATGGTGAAATTTTATTATTAGAAAATTTGCGTTTTCACCCTGAAGAAAAAGCTGGTGATATAGATTTTGCTGAAAAACTATCAAAACTTGGGGATATCTATGTAAATGATGCTTTTGGTACGGCTCATCGTGCTCATGCTTCTACAACAATTATTGCTCAATTTTTTCCTGAAAACAAATTTTTTGGTCTTTTATTAGCCAAAGAAATCGAAAGCTTAAATACCGTTTTAAACAATAGTAAAAAACCTGTTACTGCCGTTATTGGGGGTGCCAAAGTATCTTCAAAAATTGATGTGATAAAAAATATAATTGATAAAGTTGATAATATTATTATAGGTGGTGGTATGGCTTTTACTTTTATAAAAGTTAAAGGTGGTAAAGTTGGTGATTCACTAGTAGAAAACGACAAGTTAGATGTTGCTCAAGATATATTAAACTTAGCAAAACAAAAAAACACAAGAATTCATTTACCTATTGATGTGATTGCGGCAGATTCTTTTAGCGAAGATGCAAATACACAAATATGTGATGCCTATGATATTCCTGATGGATGGATGGGTTTAGATGCCGGACCAAAAACAAATATTGGTTTTTCATTTGTAATAGCTGATT
>DAOVTF010000126.1 GCA_030633225.1 Flavobacteriaceae bacterium | reverse complement strand
TGAAATTTGTTTCAGGTTCTGAAATAGTAAAACTATTTCTGGTATAACAAATTTCTGTATTTTTTTTGGTGGCTATTTGGTTGATGAATAAATCATCATCACCTGATAGAATTTGATTATGGTTTTTAAAACCATCTACATTTATAAATTCATTCTTTTTATAAGCAATGTTTCTACCCACCCCCATATAGGCTTTACCAATTTTAGCATACGAAAAGTACTGTATTGCTGTTAATAGGGTTTCAAAACGAATAATTTTATTTAAAAAAGAGTTATTAATTTTTTTATAGGCACCATAGCCTAAAACAATGGTTTTTTCTATAGAAAAATTAGAAATCATTTCATTGATCCAATTTTGAGAAACAGGTTTGCAATCAGCATCGGTTAAAAGTAGATATTCATTTTTCGCTTCTTTAATTCCTTTGTTTAAAGCCGATTTTTTCCCTTTAGATTCTTCTTTGTCAATGGTTATTATTTGAATACTAACTTTTGATGAAAATTCATCTTTGAAATTATTCATCATTTCTGATGATCTATCAGTAGATCCATCATCAACTAAAATAATTTCAAAATTGGAATAGTTTTGTTTGGCAATAAGAGGAAGAAATGTTTTTAAGTTTTTCTCTTCATTTTTAGCACAAATTATAATAGATACAGGTAAAGACTGGTAACTTTTATTTACAGGTTTTATAAAGGAAAAGTTTCCGAAAATGAACAAGTAAAAAAATATTTGAATGATAACGACAAAACAAAATGTAATAAAAATTAGCATTTTGTGTTAGGATACTTTTTTAACTTCTATGGTAGGTTCAATATTATCTAAATTTGAGCTACATCCTCCTTCATTTCCACATCCGCAAGTAATCCCCTTTGCTTTCATTTTCACATTACTTCCTGCGCATGTCCCATCAAATTCGCCATCTTTTTTAGCCCATATTTTAATTGCTATTCCTGCAAATCCTATGCCTAGTAATAATATACTTAATAATAAAAGTTTCATCATAAATTATTTAAGACTGCAAAGTTAATTATTTTAATTTTCTAAGTATGGTTTTGAGTTGAATTTTTACAAATTTATAGTCGATTTTTATAGATTTCCTTACGGATTTAAAATCCAAAATATTAGTTTGTATTCAATCTTTCTAAAAACAGATCAGTGTCTTGCTTAAAATAATCCATAGTAAAATTTGCATCAGTTTTGCATTTCAACTTTAATAATTTCATATCGTTATTCCATTGATTACTGTCAAAAAATGCCAATCCTTTAAAATCACGAACCTTGTATAAAGATTTTTCACCATAACATGTACCTAAATAAACATATTTTAAATTATTTTCTGAAGCCCAGTTAATTACAGAAAACATCATAAATTTTCCTAAAGAATAATTTTGATAATTTAAATCAAAAAATGCAAACCAATAATGTAAAGTGTTTCCCTCAATGATAGAAATAACATAACCAACTTTTTTGTTTGCAATTTCAAATTCAAAAACATGTGAAATACTTTTGGTATTAAAAATATAATTTAGTCGTTTTGCATCAATAGGTTCACTAAATCTTTTTTCGGCGTAAGCCAAACAGAAATTTTTAAAATCGTTATTATTGATATCAAAATTAGCTATAGAAATAATTTTGAAAGTTGGATTTAATTCTGCAATATTTTTAAGAACTCTTCTGTTTTCAGAAGTCTCTTTAAAATTAACAAGATCTACTCTTAAGCTTCTTGCTAAATAATAAGTTTCATGTTTTAACTCAACATTATTTGAATAGGGTAGAAATCCTTTATTGTATATTTCAGATATTTCACTTTGATCTTCTTTTATACAATAATTAGCGTAGTTAAATGTATAAGTACTATAGTCAACAAAACTTTCCGATCTAAATATTTTCATTAGTATAATTTTAAAAGTCAGGGCTTCTTATTAATTGAAACCCTGACTTTATCATTAGAAAAATTGTTATTTATTCTTTAATCAACTCTTTTTGAATATTTTGAGGAACTGGTTCAAACGCAGCAAATGTAGTCTTAAAAGTTGCTCTACCTTGAGTTTGTGAACGTAAACTTGTTGAGTATTTGTACATTTCAGCTAAAGGAACTTTCGCTTTAATAATTTGATGTTTACCATCGCTATCCATACCCATAATAATTGCTCTTCTAGATTGGAGATCAGTCATTACATTTCCCATTAAATCTTCTGGAACTCTAACTTCAAGATCGTGAACAGGCTCCATTAATTTTGGTTTGGCATTTAAAAAAGCTTCTTTAAATGCATGAGCAGCAGCTATTTTAAAAGAAATATCATTAGAATCAACAGAGTGCATTTTTCCATCATAGATCATTACTCTAATATCTCTAGCATACGAACCTGTTAATGGACCTTCTTCCATAACTTCTAAAATTCCTTTCATAATAGCACCCATATATCGGGTGTCAATAACACCACCAGTAATACAATTATAAAACATCAGTTTACCACCCCAGCTTAATTCTTCCTCTTCTTTTCCTCTAATATTAAAACCTTCAGGATCAGCCATTCCTTCATGCCATGGTTCAATTTTTAAATGTACTTCACCAAATTGACCAGCACCACCTGATTGTTTTTTGTGTTTATAACTTGTTGAAGCCGCACGTTGAATAGTTTCTCTATAGGCAATTCTTGGTTGTTCAAATTTAGCTTGGATACCATATATATTTTTCAAGGTCCAATCAATAGTTGCTAAATGTAATTCACCCTGGCAGGAAAGAATCACTTGCTTTAACTCTTTAGAATATCCAACAATAATTGTGGGATCCTGGCTGTGCATCTTTTTAAGGATCTCATTTAATTTTTCTTCATCTTTTTTATTTTCGGCACTTACTGCTTTTCTAATTCTTGCTTCTGGAAAAATTATCGGTTTAATTGTAATTTCTTCATCTTGCGCACATAATGTATCGTTAGTTTCTGTATTTTTCAATTTTAAAGTTGCGCCAATATCTCCAGCTGTTAATTTATCAACTACATGACGTTTTTTTCCATCCATGATAAATAGTTGATTCAAACTTTCAACTTCATCATTTCTAATATTTTTCAATCTATCATTTTGTTTTACTTCACCTGATTTTACCTTAAAAAAAGTAATCTGCCCTAAATTTGGTTCGTGAAAAGTTTTAAAAATAAACAAAGAAGTAGGTTCACTTGCTTTACAAATTACTTCATTTCCTTCAAGACTTTGTTCTGGTTTTAAATCTGCAGCTGCCGGAGCAACATTATCTATAAAGCCCATTAATCTTCCACTTCCCATATCGTTTAATGCAGAAATACAAAAAACAGGAAACAATTCATGATTGATCATTCCTTTTTTAATTCCTACTCTCATTTCATCTTCATTTAAACTTCCTTTATCAAAATAAAGCTCCATTAATTCCTCATCATTTTCAGCAGCCTTTTCAACCAATTCATTATGTAAATAGTCTGCCATTTCTTTTTGATCTTCCGGAATTTCTAATTTTTCAGGTTTTCCTCCTTCAGGTTTAAACTTATAAACCTTCATTTTTAAAACATCAACTATACATTGAGCACCATCAATTATTATTGGATACTGCACTTTAACAGCATTATTACCAACAAGATCAACTATACTTTGATAACTTTTATCAAAATTTGCTTGTGGATGATCAATTTGATTGATCACAAATAAAGTTGGTCGACTAAATCTATTGATATATTCCCAAATAATTTCGGTTCCAACTTCAACCCCTTGTTGTGCATTTATAACTGTTACTAAAGAATCTGCAACACGCATTGTAGAAGCAATTTCTCCAATAAAATCATCTAATCCGGGAGTGTCTATAATATTGATTTTGTAATTACGCCATTCGGTGTGAAGAGGTGTAGCAAAAATAGAGGATTCTCTTTCTTGTTCAATTTGATGATAGTCGGCTACCGTATTTTTGTCTTCTATACTACCACGACGGTTAAGTAATCCGGCTTCAAAAAGCATGGTTTCGGCAAGTGTGGTCTTGCCGCTGCTATGGGCTCCAACTAAGGCAATATTTTTAATGTGTTTTTCATCGTATATTTTCATAATATTTTACTTTAGAATTTACTCTATAAAGTTATGAAAATAATTAGAAACAATTGTATGATAATTGTTAGGAAAAAATATAAATAGAAAAAATAAACTAGCAAAAGATAAAATGACAATGAATTTATAATAAAAAACAAAGTTTACACCTTTAAAAGTTGCAATATTTCCTCAAAGATGGAATAATCACCCTGTGAATAAGTCTATTAAAAACCCATAAACAATAACTTGTAAAAATCTAACCAGTTAGTTTAATTGAATACTACAAACGATAAGTTTCATTGTCGAACCGCCGTATACGAGACCCGTATGTACGGTGGTGTGAGAGGCGCACTCCATTCATCTTTGGATGGAGCCGTCTACTCGATTGTAGGGCATTTTTCTCATTTATTTTTAATTTCTCAATCTTTCAAGTGTTGTCGGATTGTAATTAACTTTTGAAATAGTATTTGTAAAAAATATTGCATCAAATGATTTCTTTGGAATACAAATCATTTCAAAACTTTGCACACGCATTACATTATCTTTGTTAAGCCATTCTTCAATATCCTTGTTTTCTGAATTACCTTTTAAATTAAGAAGAATGTAGTCTGTATTTAGTTTTGCTAATGTTCCGTCTATTGTATTAGGTGCGGCAGGTTCAAAAGTTATATTTTCATTTTGAAATTTACCCTGATTAAATGAAGCACCAATAGAAACCATACTATTACCAAATTTTTGATTTAAAATATAGCCCATTCCTTTTATTTCATTTTCAGGCATTATAGACATTGTAAATTCAGATTTGGCTATATGAAGATTATGAGACCAGAGAATAATATTTTTATTCCGTTCTTTTATCCAGAAAGTAATATTAGCCATCGCATTCTCTCTAATTAATCCCATTTTCAATCTGTCTGTTTCTGAAAACATCTTGTTTGCTTCATTAGCAGAATATGATAGTTTTAAAATCCAATCATATTCGTTTTCTGATGACGTAGAAATGTAATTTTCTTTGTTCAGCTTTATATGTTCAAATAATGTATTGTAATTTTTTAACAGGATTTGTTTTTCTTTTTCGGGTAATTCTGAATAGCGTTGTTGTGATATTTGCCATTGATTATCTTCAATTATGCTTCTACCAAAATTTTCGTTATTAATTTGTTCTAAATATGGTTTGTCAACCTTTTGTAAATATTTAAATATTTGTTCAAGTCCATTGTTTGGTGCAACAATATCAATTCCATAGAAATTTACTTTACTCTCAGTATCCTGACCTTTGTTATATTCATATAGCCAATTCAATATATTTCTCATCTCCTTTGTATCCCATAAGAACCACCCAGGCATATTTGACATTACTTCTTCAATATTCCCATTTCCATTAAGAATATAGTCATTAATTTTGTTTGAGTAAGGCAAACTTGCTTCTAATGCAAAGGTTGTAAAGTTCATTTCTTCAACAAGATACTTTATAAATCTATACTTCAATTGAAATTGTTCGTGAATATCGTGGCGACTTTCTCCAAGGCAAACAACTTCTGCATTTCCAACAATTTGCTTTAACAATATTAAATCGTCTTGCTTTTCTGTTATTTCAAGTGTTTCTATTTTTTGAGAGTTTTTTAATGCCCATTCCGAAAATTTGTCCTTAGTATCTTGTGAAGATGAATTATTGCAACTTACTGTTACAAATAAAATCAAAAATGCTCCTAAAATTTTTATCATTTAATTACTTTTTTTATGTTACGCTTTCAGTTTCTTCTAATGTCAACGGTGGCAATATGAAAAGTTGGGCAAATTGAAACACCAATCTTTCAATTTGCTACACTGTTTGTTTCATGTTAATTCATACCTATAAATCACTTTCTGTCCAATTTTTTATATTGCGTGTTGTAGGCTGTTTGGATCAGGCTTCTGATTTTTAATGTCTGACTTGAATAAATTTACTTATATAATTTATAATGCTGTTCCTTTATTATAGATCACAGGCATCTGTCCCTTCCACTTACTCCAAATATCATTATTTGTGATAATGTCTGCCATAAAGTAACCAACATTAATTCGACTGATTTGACCATCTTTTAGGATACTTCTCATCGGGGAGGGATATACTTCGATTTCAGATGCACTTTCCTCATTAATTAATGCTGACGGCCGAACCGCAGTCCATTCAATAGCTTTATCTTTTTGACCTATTACGGTTCTTAAGTAATTTGCTGCCTGCTCATTGTCTGGGTGTGGAGGGAGCACAAGTCGAAGCAATGCAATTATGCATCTTTGGGCAAATGAAATAGATTCATTGAGATCGGGATTGCGGTTGGCAACCGTATTCATGAGAACATATTTAGTTGATGCCTCAGATTTATTTGCTTTAATAGCAGTACATAACCGCCGGGTCGTTTCTGTTACAAGTCGACGAGGTTTGCC
>DAOVTF010000008.1 GCA_030633225.1 Flavobacteriaceae bacterium | reverse complement strand
TCCTTCAAGTTATTGTCTTTTGCTAGCTTTTTTAAATGTTGATTTATATATCTAGTGAAGTTCTTTGTTTTCCTATACCGTACCACTTCACTATCTAAATTTTGGATAAATTCTCTACCCGAGCAAGTAAAATTACTCGTACGTTTAATTACTTTGAATAGGTAAAAATTAAATAACCCAAAACGAACCAACACATTTTGGGTTACTATGATAAAACAAAAAAGGGGAATTAATATTATTAAGCTATTTTTTTAGTTAGTAGTATTTGTTTATCAGTGATTAAAACTAATTCTTTTTTATAATTTACAGAAATAGTTTAGGACGAAACATATTAAAAACTGTCCGAATGGCTATATTTATTTATCAAAAGAAATTTACAGGGTATAAAAAAGGTATTTTTTGTTAGATAATTATTCAGCTTCAACTATAATTATATTAGAATCTTCTGAGTCGGCACCATGTGTCAATTTGTTTAATTTCTTCACAAAAAGAATAAGAACAATACCAAAACCAACGCAAAAAGCAAATACACTTAAGAAAATAGTTTTTTCTCCTGCGCTTTGAGCTGCTTCTCCCAAAAGTCCGGCAAGCTTATTCCCCAACCCTGTAACCATAAAATAAGCTCCCATCATAAATGAAGCATACTTAATTGGTGCTAATTTTGTAATAAATGATAGAGCGACAGGTGAAATACTTAATTCTCCAACCACATGTAAAAAATATGCTCCTAGCAACCAATATATAGAAGCTTTACCATCGATTGCAATGGAGGCATCCATAGCCGCCTTAGCTAAAAATAAGAAACCAAATCCTGTAATAATAGTACCAATCCCCATTTTAAATAAAGAAGAAGCTTCCTTTCCTTTTTTTCGCCAAAGTTTCCAAAAATAAGCTATCGGCAACCCTATAAGGATGACATAAAAAGCATGCAATGATTGTAAAAAACTTGCAGGTACAGTAAACCCAAACATTACTCTATCAATCTTATCACGTGCAAATAAGTTTAATAAACCTCCTGCTTGTTCATAAGCTCCCCAAAATACCATTACAATTATAAATGACAAGATCAAAACGAGCATTCGATCTTTTTCAATAGGTGTAAGTTTTACTTTTCTATTAGTTCCTTCTTCTCTTTTTATAGGTACAAAATTTCCTATATTTTTTAAATATTTTTGACCCCAAATATATACTACTTGTCCTAATGCCATTCCAATTCCTGCCAATCCAAATCCATAATGCCAATTAATTACTTCACCAACATACCCAACTAATAAAGGAGCAGCAAAAGCACCTATATTAATTCCTATATAAAAAATAGTAAAGGCTGTATCTCTTTTTGTATCGCCCTTTTGATATAAGCCTCCGACCATTGTTGAAATATTTGGTTTTAAAGCACCTACTCCTAAAATGATAAATACAATTCCTGTGTAAAATGCCCATAAAGCATCAAATGCTAAAATCAAGTGACCAATACATAACAAAAAACCGCCTAACATTACTGTTTTCTTTTGTCCCAGTAATCTGTCTGCTAGCAAACCTCCAGGAACCGACATAACATACACCATCATGGTATACCATCCATATAATTCAAGTGCAGAAACTTTATCCCAACCCAATCCAGGATTAATTTCAGAAGTTTTTGCTGTTAAATATAGAATTAAGATTGCACGCATTCCGTAATACGAAAAGCGTTCCCACATTTCAGTAAAGAATAATATGTATAATCCTTTTGGATGACCCCAAAGTGTTTGATTTGGCATAGTAGTTTCGTATTTTAAAATGCTAAATGTACAGTTTTATAAGTAAAACTTATTTTTGAATATTATTAGAACATACTTTTTGTCTTAATAAACCTTTCTTTATAAGAACTTAAAAATTTCTTTTAGGCTTATTATTCTCTTTAGCTAAAAAGCTTTTAAGGCAAAAAAAATCTCAAATTATAGTTTTACAATTTGAGATTTTTTATTTTTCTTAAAAGAATTTATTTCAATTTCTTTTTTACTTCCACTTCTTGAAAAGCTTCAATAACGTCATTCACCATAATATCATTATAGTTTTTAACTTGCATTCCGCAATCATAACCTTTTGAAACTTCTTTAGCGTCGTCTTTAAATCGTTTTAACGAATCAAGCTCACCAGTAAATATCACTACATTATCTCTAAGTAATCTAATTCTTGAATTTCTAAATATTTTTCCATCAAGTACCATACAACCAGCAATTGTACCAACTTTAGAGATTTTATAAGTTTCTCTAATTTCAGCGTTACCAGTAATTTCTTCAACAATATCAGGAGATAACATACCTTCCATGGCATCTTTTACATCATCAATTACTTTATAAATAATCGAGTAATTTCTAATATCGATCTCTTCAGTTTCAGCGATTTGACGCGCACTTCCGGTAGGACGAACATTAAATCCAATTATAATTGCTTCAGAAGCAGATGCTAATAAAACATCTGATTCCGTAATTGCACCTACTCCTTTATGAATTATATTTACTTGAATTTCTTCAGTAGATAATTTTTGAAGTGAATCGGTCAATGCTTCTACTGAACCATCAACATCACCTTTAAGAATAATATTCAATTCTTTAAAGCCTCCTAATGCAATTCTTCTTCCTATTTCATCTAAGGTAATATGTCGTTGAGTTCTAACTGATTGTTCACGACTTAATTGTGAACGTTTTGCAGCAATTTGTTTAGCTTCTCTTTCATCATCGTACACCTTAAATTTATCTCCTGCTTGAGGAGCCCCATCTAAACCAAGTATAGATACCGGAGTTGCTGGTCCTGCTTCTTCAATATTATTACCCCTCTCATTTTGCAATGCTTTAATTTTACCTGAATGTTGACCTGCTAGAATGAAATCACCAATTTTTAAAGTTCCTCCATCAACTAAAACTGTTGAGACATATCCTTTTCCTTTATCTAAAAATGCTTCAACTACTGAGCCGTTTGCATTTTTATTAGGGTTTGCTTTAAGTTCTAAAAGCTCTGCTTCCAGTAATATTTTTTCTAATAAATCTTGAACACCTGTTCCTTTTAAAGCCGAAACATCATGAGATTGAATTTTACCTCCCCAATCTTCAACCAATAGGTTCATTTGAGCAAGTTCTTCTTTAACTTTATCAGGATTTGCATCTGGTTTATCAATCTTATTAATTGCAAAAACAATTGGTACGCCAGCTGCTTGTGCATGACTAATTGCCTCTTTTGTTTGTGGCATGATAGAATCATCTGCAGAAATTACAATTACAGCAATATCAGTAACCTGTGTACCACGAGCACGCATTGCCGTAAAGGCTTCGTGACCAGGAGTATCTAAAAAGGTTATTTTTTGTCCATCTTCTAATTCAACTGAATAAGCACCAATATGTTGTGTGATTCCACCTGATTCACCAGCAATTACATTTTCTTTTCGAATATAATCTAACAGTGATGTTTTACCATGATCAACGTGACCCATTACAGTAACAATTGGAGATCTAGGTTTTAAGTCTTTCGGATCATCAACTTCTTCTTCAATAGTCTCTTCAACTTCAGCATCAACAAATTCAACTTTATATCCAAACTCTTCAGCAACAATAGTTAATGTCTCTGCATCTAATCTTTGGTTCATTGAGATCATCATACCTAATGACATACAAGCAGAAATTACTTCAGTAACTGATACATTCATCATAGTAGCTACTTCATTTGCTGTTACAAATTCAGTTGCCTTTATTACTTTACTTTCTGCTTCTTGTTGCTCTAGATCTTTTTCAACTTGTTGACGGTGTAGATCCCTTTTCTCTTTACGGTATTTTGCGCCTTTTCCTTTTTTCGATTTCCCTTGAAGTCTTTCTAAAGTATCTCTAACCTTTTTTTGTACTTCTTCAGCAGAAGGCTCAGCTTTTACAATAGGGCTTCTTCTTGGTGTGCCTTTTCCTCGATCATTTCTAGATTTATTAGTAGTGGTTTTAAAATCAGTTCGAGGTTTATGAATTCTTTTTCTCTTTTTCTTTGCAGCATTGGCATCTTTTGATGCAGATGCTACTTTTTTATCAGCAGGCTTTTTCTTAGGTTTTGCAAACTTTGACAAATCAATAGTTTCACCTGTTTTTTTAGGGCCAGTTAATTTTGTGTATTTTGTTTTTAATTTTTCAGCTTCTTCAGGTCTAAGCTCTTCAATTTGTTTTTCATCAGTTGGTTTTTTAACTTCTACTTCAACTGGTTTGGTAACTTTTTCCGTAGGGACTTCTGATTTTTTTGTTTCAGGCTTTTTTTGCTCAACATCAATTTCCCCTACTTTTTTAAGACCTTTCAACTTTTTAGAACCCTTAATTAATTCTATTTCTTTAGCAACTTCTTCCTTTGGTTCCTCTTTTTTCTCTACTACTTCTTTTTCTTCTACCTTAGGTTCAATATCAATTTTACCTACTGTTTTTAAACCTGTAATTTTTTCTGAGTCTGTTTTAAAGATTTCATTTCTTTTGGCTTCTTCTACTAATCTTTTTTCTTCAGCTTCTTGTTCCTGCGCTAATCGAATTTCTTCTTTTTCCTTACGTTTTTCTTCACCAATCTCTTTAGAAGCTACTTTTTTACTTTTATCCGTTTGAAATTCATCCGAAAGAACAGTATAAACTTCTTGCGATACTTTAGTAGTTGGACGAGCATCAATTTCCACTCCTTTACTAGCTAGAAACTCAACAGCTCTATCCAAAGAAATATTTAATTCTCGTAAGACTTTATTAAATCGTTGTGGTTTATAATCAGTCATAAAATTATTTAATGTGAACCTCTTTTATTTTTCTAAAAATTATATTTATTAGGCTTCGAATTCTTCTTTTAAAATTCTTTGAACTTCAATTATGGTCTCTTCCTCAAGATCAGTTCTTTTTATTAATTCTACTAAATCTAGATCTAATACACTTCTTGCAGTATCTAAACCAATATTTTTAAATTCTTTGATTACCCATTCTTCAATTTCATCAGAAAATTCTGTTAATTCAACATCATCTTCAACACCTTCTCTTTGAACATCTATTTCGTAACCAGTAAGCTGACTAGCCAACCTTATATTTACTCCACCTTTTCCAATTGCTTTAGATACCTCTTCTGGTTTTAAGAAAACATCAACTCTTGGTTTTTCATCATCAATAGCTTCATGAATTTTTATCGATACAACTTTTGCAGGGCTTAATGCTCTTTTTATAAATTGTTCATCAATTTTAGTATAATTAATTACATCAATATTTTCGTTTCCTAATTCACGAACAATTCCGTGAATTCTTGAACCTTTCATTCCAACACATGCTCCAACCGGATCAATTCTGTCATCATAAGAATCAACGGCAATTTTTGCTTTTTCGCCCGGTATTCTTGCAACACGTTCAATAGTGATTAAACCATCAAAAACTTCAGGAATTTCTTGCTCAAAAAGTTTCACTAAAAATTCTGGAGCTGTTCTAGATAAAATAATTGCAGGTTTATTACCTCTTAACTCAACATTTTTTATAATACCACGAACTGATTCCCCTTTACGGAAAAAATCAGAACGGATTTGCTCGCTTTTTGGTAAAACCAATTCATTACCATTATCATCTAATAAAATAATCGCATTGTGACGAACATGGTGAACCTCAGCACTGTACAGTTCGCCTTCTAATTCTTTATAATGTTTAAAGATGTTAGTATTATCGTGTTCATGAATTTTTGAAATTAAATTTTGACGTAAAGCTAAAATTGCTCTTCTTCCAAGATCAACTAGTTTAACTTCTTCTGAAGCTTCTTCACCAACTTCAAAATCTGGTTCAATTTTTCTTGCATCTGTTAAAGAGATTTCTTCATTATCATCTTCAATCTCACCATCTTCAACAACAATTCGATTTCTCCATATTTCTAAATCTCCCTTATCAGGATTTATAATAATATCAAAATTATCATCCGATCCATATTTTCTTTTTAAGGCAGATCTAAACACCTCTTCAAGTATTGCCATTAGCGTTACTCTATCTATACTTTTTTCGTCTTTAAA
This sequence comes from Flavobacteriaceae bacterium, assembly GCA_030633225.1. GTDB lineage: Bacteria > Bacteroidota > Bacteroidia > Flavobacteriales > Flavobacteriaceae > Lutimonas. Next base: position 9,453 of record DAOVTF010000008.1, on the reverse strand, counting down.
TTCTGAAAACGATTCTATTAATGCAATATTTTCCATTCTAATTATTATTAAAAAATAATCTTCACTTTTGCTTGTTTTATTTCATTTAGTGGTATTGTTTTTTCTTTTACCACATTTACTTTTCCTTTTCCAATTGGCTTCGGTTCACGAGCTTTCCATTGTAAAGTTATATTTTTGTCACTTACTTCTATTAATTTCCCTTCAAATTTATCACTTTCGGTTCTTACCTTTAAAGTTCTATCAATATTTTTGTTGTACTGTCTAAAATCTACTAAAGGATCTGTTACTGTTGGGGTTGTAACTTCTAGAGCAAAATCTTCTTCTTCTCTATCAAGGTTGTGCTCAACATGGCGACTAATTCTAATACATTCGCTTAACGGAACTCCTTTGTTTCCATCTACAACTACTTTAATACTGTTTTCAGTTGAAAATATCAAGTCAATTAAAAATAAAGAACTGTTTTCTTCAATAGCTTCATTAACTAGTGATTTAATAATTTCTTTATTCATTTTTTTGTATAAAAAGAGGGGACTTTTTGTCCCCTCCAACTCAATTTCGTCGTAAATTTCGCTGCAAATATAGTAATTCATTTGATAATGACAAAAATCATATCCTATTTAAGTAAAAATTACTAACTTTATCTATTAGAATTATAAATAGATATGTTATGAAACGAATATTAGTCCCAGTAGATTTTTCAAAAGAGGCAGAATGTGCAGCAAGAGTTGCGGCTAATATTGCCAAAAAAACAGGAAGTGAAATATATTTACTACATATGTTAGAACTTCCGGTAAACACAATTGATCCGGCTGAAATGGCTGGAGTTAGAAGTGAGCCCCAAGTTATATTTTTCATGAAATCAGCTCATGAGAAATTCGACAAGTTTAAAAAATTACCTTTTTTTAAAGGAATAAAAGTTATTGAAAATGTTCAATTTCACCATGCTTTTTCTGGTATTATCAGCGAAAGTGAAAAAAATAATATCGATTTAATTGTAATGGGCTCTCAAGGAGCATCAGGTTTACAAGAGATGTTTATTGGTTCTAATACTGAAAAAGTTGTTCGGCGTTCAAAGGTTCCAGTTTTAGTAGTTAAAAAAAGTAAGAAAAATTTTGATATAAATGATATTATTTTTGCTTCTGATTTTACTAGTGAAAGTAAAAAAACTTTCCAAAGAGTTATTGATTTTGCTAATTTGTTTAATGCAAAGCTTCATTTATTGTATGTGAATACAATTCATAATTTTAGCACAACAAAAAATATTGAAGCTAAATTAGAAAAATTCACAAAAGATTTTAAAATAGGAGATTACACGCAAATGGTTTATAATGATGTTTCCATTGAAAAAGGAATATTAAGTTATGGTAGAGATATTAAAGCCGATCTTATAGCTCTAAATACACATGGTAGAAGTGGATTATCTCAATTATTTAACGGAAGTATCGGTCAAGAATTAGCAAATCATGCACTAAGACCAGTAATTACATTTAAAATTTAGAATGCCAACTTTATAAATAATACAAAAACCGAAGAGAATTATCTCTTCGGTTTTTGTATTATTTAAATTATTCTCCAAGATTTAATCATTTTGTTAATAAATATGGCTAAATATTCGTAGTCATTAAATTATATTTTGTATAACTTTGATGTGTTGTAGAAAAACAAAATTAATTTATGTTAAAAAATTACATTTTCTTTTTATTTTTTGTTTGTGGTAGTGTTTATGCGCAACAAAGCGATATGCAACTTAGTGATTACGAGCAAAAATTAGTTGAAAATGATAAATTGGCAAATGCTATTTCTTTATATCCAAATCCTGTTGACCAATTTTTAAAAATTGAGTCAAAAGGATTAAATATTAATAGAATTGAAATTGTTTCAATTTTAGGAGGTAAAGAAAAGGAGTTAAATTCAAATTTTAAATCCATTTTTCTTGGAGATTTGTCAAGAGGCATTTATTTAATTAAAATTTATTCCGATAAAGGTTATACAGTCAAAAAATTGATTAAGAAATAGTTATCAAAAATTAATTTCATTTCTGTTATTTAAACACTTCTCATTATAATTAACTTATCAGCTTATTCAAAGTCAAGATTATCTGTAATATCTACTCTTTTATTATAGCATAAAAATTATGATTATTTTTCACTAAGGTTAAGCTTATGTTAAACTTTTTATTAATTTCAAAACTTTAAAAATAAATCAGAATTACTTTTTAGTTTTATAGAAAAATTACAAATAACCCCCAAAATTAAGAGTTGTGATATTAAAACACAGAACAACACCTGAAATGGTGAAAAAATTGCATCAGAAAATTGCATCAAGAATTGAAAGGACTAACAGTAGGAAATCTTTTTCTAAAGCAATTTTAAAATCTACACTTTAGTTTATTCTACTTGGCTTTAGAAGTTTAAAGTCAAAATTAATTGACCCATTTAACGGCCATCAAAAAACATCTTCAATAATACAATTTATTCAAGATAGATACGTTATGTATATATCTGATTATTAGTTACTGAAGTAACAAAACTTTATCGTTAAAATTATTATATTTATATATGCCAATTATCTAAATTCATTGCTATGTTAGGAGATTATAAACCAACTCGAGAAAATATTAAGATCTTTCTAAAAAGAATTACCGAAAGGGTAAAACGGAATAATAAAGCACCTTGGAAATCACAACATCACGAAGCAAGACTATAAAACATAATATTTTTTGATAAAAAATTGAACATCAAAAAAGTGCAATATTAAAATAGCTTAAGTTTTGAATTGTTTCTCCCCTAGGCCAGTTATAGAAATATAACTGGTCTTTATTATTTATTAAATATTAGATTATGCAAACTTTATACCCTGCAAGGGTATTGTCTAATTAAATAATTGATAATAAATTTACAAATTAATGTTAACCTTTCTAAAAAATAAACACTAAACAGAAAATAGCTTTAAAGATTTGAATTATTATCCCCCAAACCAGTTACAGAAATGTAGCTGGTTTTTTTATTTTTTATAAAAATTTGTGATTATAAAATTAATGCCCTTCTAGATATTTTGTACATTCGTACATTATTCTAATATTTATTGGGGGATAAATTAGAATTAAATCCGAACCTGAATGCTTCTCATTCAGGTTTTTTTATGTCAATATTTTAATCAAAAAGAATTCCTCGACCCTTGGGTCGGGGTTTCCGATGAAATGTCATCCCCGAGGGGATCTAAATAATAAATTTCGATTTTTGATCTTCAGATCAAAATGAAACCAGCGAAATACTCCTATGGCTTTGCCTCGGAGATAGTTGGTTTCAAGAAATTTTTATCACATCAATTAGAAAAGAACCTTAACAAAGAGTCCTTTAGGCCTATAAAATTAAATTATCAATTTTATTTTATAATTGTGAAATGTATAACTAACAAACCCACCATAAATACTAAATTTATAGTGGGTTTATCCCCTCTTTATTGTTGACCCACACGGATTCGAACCTTGACTGACGATACCAAAAACCGGAGTGCTACCGTTACACCATGGGTCAATTATGTTGTGCTTTTACCATATTTGGTTTAGCAGGCGCAAATTTATAACAAAGTTTTTGTTTGACAAAGCAGTTTTTTTAATTTTTTATTGTCGAGATCCAATATCTTAACTTTTTATTATAATTTACTATTAGATATATTTTAGTAAATTCGCCACAGTTTTAAATTGTAACTATGCAATCATTTGATTATAAAAAATATAACTCAATTTTAGGTTGGGTAACTTTCTTAATAGCTTTAATTACTTATACTTTAACTTTAGAGCCTACTGTTAGTTATTGGGATTGTGGTGAATATATTTCTACCGCAGTAAAATTAGAAGTTGGACACCCGCCAGGTGCTCCACTTTTTCAAATGCTAGGTGCATTTTTTGCTATGTTTACCTCTGATGCATCAAATATTGCTATGATGGTAAATTTTATGTCGGCCTTGGCTAGTGCATTCACCATATTGTTTTTATTTTGGACCATTACAGCTTTAGCAAAAAAAATAGTTTTAAAAACATCAGATAATCTTACAGCTGGTAGCTCTATTGCAATTCTTGGAAGTGGTTTGGTAGGAGCCTTAGCATATACTTTTTCAGATAGTTTTTGGTTTAGCGCAGTAGAAGCCGAAGTTTATGCCATGTCATCATTTTTAATGGCATTATTGTTTTGGCTTGCTTTACATTGGGAAGCTGAAATGGATAAGCCACGAGGAAATAAATGGTTGTTATTGATAAGTTTTATTGTAGGATTGTCTTTTGGAGTTCATATTTTATCTTTATTAGTTATACCACCAATTGTATTTATTTATATTTATAAAAAGCGCCCTCAATTAAATACCAAACAGTTTATTCTAGCCAATATTGTTTCTGTGTTAGTTTTGGCATTTGTATTTAAATTTTTATTCCCTTTTACGCTAAGATTTTTTAGTGCATCCGAGCTATTTTTTATCAATACTATTGGTTTACCTTTTAATTCCGGAAGTATAATTGCTGGTATTATTTTGGTAGTTTTATTTTATTTTGGATTAAAATATACTCGCAAGAAAAATAAATTCACAGCAAATTTATTATTATTGTGTGTCATATTTATTATGGTTGGGTTTTCATCGTGGTTAATGTTGCCAATAAGAGCTAATGCCAATACAACAATTAACGAGAACAACCCGTCAAGTGCGCGTGAATTATTAGCATATTATAATCGTGAACAATATGGTGATGCCAATGTGTTTTATGGTTCTTATTATTCAGAAACCGGAGAAAGAGACAAATCTGATCCGTTTCGAGATGCAAAACCAAAATATGAAAAAGATGAAAAAGTGGGTAAATATATTATCGTAAATAATTATAAAGACGGACTTCCAAATTATAGTGATAAACATAAAGGAATTATTCCTCGTATGGTTGACCCTACGCCAAGTGTAGTTCAAAATTATAAGGCTATAGCCGGAATTTCTCAAAGAAGTAAAAGACGTCCAACTTTTGGTGAGAACATGACCTTTATGATACAATATCAATTTGGTTACATGTACGGTAGATATTTTATGTGGAATTTTGTGGGCAGACAAGATGATATTCAAGGAAATTTAGATAATCATGGGAATTGGCTTAGCGGAATTACTTTTATTGATGAAATAAAATTAGGTACACAAAAGAATCTGCCTGGTGATGTTTTAGAGAATAAAGGAAGAAATACTTACTATTTTTTACCTTTGATTTTAGGTATAATTGGTCTAATTTTTCAATTTAAAAATGATAAGAATAATTTTTATACTTTGTTTTTATTTTTTGCCTTTACTGGATTAGCAATTATATTCTATACCAATCCAAAACCCTTTGAACCTCGTGAAAGAGATTATGCTGTGGTAGGATCATTTTATGTTTTTGCTATTTGGATAGGTTTTGGCGTTTTGGCTCTCTATGAACAATTTAAACATAAATTAAAACCAAAACCTCTTGCTATTGGAATAACTGCACTAAGTTTGTTGGCAGTACCGGCTTTAATGGCAAAAGAAAATTGGGATGATCATGATCGATCAGGAAAATATGCCACTTATAATAATGCAAAAGCCTATTTAGATTCTTGTCAAGAAAATGCGATCATGTTTACTATTGGTGATAATGATACTTTCCCACTTTGGTATATGCAAGAAGTTGAAAATTACAGAACCGATATTAAATTGATCAATACCAGTTTATTTGCAAAAGATTGGTATATAGATCAGCAAAAAAGAAAAACTTATTTGGCAGATCCTATTCCGTCACAATTAACACATGATCATTTTAAAGAAGGCTCATTAGATGTAGCTTATCATTATCCTTATCCGTTTCCTCAATTTAAAGATTCAGTGATCGACATCAAATTTTTGATGAGATGGCTGGAAAGTGATGATGAAAGAACTTTTATTGATTTTGAAGAAAATGGACATCCTGAAAAGGTATATCCAACAAATAAAATTAGATTAACTGTTGATAAAGATGCTGTTCTTAAAAATGGAATTGTTGCTGCAAAAGATGCCGATTTAATTGTACCATATATTGATATAGAGGTGTCAGAGGCGGCATTGGTAAAAAACAGGATTTTAATGCTGGATATCTTAGCAAATAACAATTGGGAACGCCCTATTTACTTTACAGGAGGAGCACAAGCGGCAGAAGAATATATTTGGCTGAAAGATTATTTACAATTAGATGGTTTGGCATATAAATTTGTTCCAATTAAAACTCCAATTGAGAATTCAAACTTTATGGATATGGGTAGAATTGATTCCGAAACAATGTATGCAAATGTAAAAAAATGGACATGGAAGAATTCTAACGGTAATATATATGTTGATCCCGAGACAAGAAAGAATAGCATCTCATTCAGAAACAGTTTAGGTAGATTGGCAGATCAGCTAATAGATGAAGGAAAATTTGATAAAGCAGAAGAAATCTTAGACATTTCAATGGAAAAAATGCCAATTGAAAATTATGGATATTATCGTTTGGTTATTGGGCATATTGATTCATATTACAAAATAAATAAACCTGAAAAAGCAAGAAAGATTGTTGAGTTTTTAACAAATAATTTTCAGGAAAAGATAGTTTATTATAGTGGAGTTAGTTCTTATGAATTAACTCAAAACTTTAGTGATTTGGAAGGCACATTAGATCTTTACCGATATATTATTGCGACAAGTGCTGAATTTGATAAAGAAGAGTATACCGAAGAGTTAAAGAAAGATTTTATGGCATCGGTTACTTTATTAGAAGAAGTTTTAGAGGAACAATAAGTCAACCTAAAAGTCAGGGTTTGACCAATATCCGTTTGGAGGATAGTCAAACCCTGACTAAAAGACTAGCTATGAAACACTACTTTGTAAAAACTCCTAGAATCATCCAAGGTTTATTTCCGGATTATACCTGGAAAATAGACACTAGCAACAAGGAGATTTATTTAACTTTTGATGATGGTCCAATACCAAAAGTTACACCATGGGTTTTAGATATTTTAGAAAAATATAAAGCAAAAGGCACTTTTTTTTGTGTAGGAGAAAACATAACCAAACACCCAGAAATTTATAAACAAATTATTGATCAAAAACATGTTGTTGGAAATCATACTTTTAATCATCTAGAAGGTTGGAAAACAAACACTAAAAAGTATATTACAAACATTGAAAAAGCAGAGGAAATAATTATAAACCTGAAGGCGGAAGACAGAAGATTGGAGGTAGAAGGTAGAGAGCTTGAAACTCGAAACTCGAAACCCGAAACCCATAACCCAAAATTATTTCGCCCTCCTTACGGAAAAATTAAGTCCAAGCAAGCAAAAGCCTTACAAAAAAATGGCCATCAAATAATTATGTGGGATGTTTTAAGTGGTGACTTTGATCAAAAAACAAGTAAAGAAAAATGTTTAGAAAATGTGATTAAGAATTCTAAAAACGGTAGTATTGTAGTTTTCCATGACAGTAAAAAAGCATTTAAGAACTTACAATATTTATTACCAAAAACATTAGAGTATTTTTCAGAGAAAGGCTATATTTTTAAGACTTTGTGAATCTAACTAAACATATTGCTGAACCAAGCTAATTAGGGTATTAGCATCTTGTTGTCCGGTTTGACGCCATTTCATTTCGCCGTCTTTATAAATGATAAAAGTAGGATTTCCTTTAATTCTTAAGGCTGCGGCTAAAGTTTCATTTTTAGAAATATCAATTTTTACAACCTTGGCTTTATCGCCTAAAGCTGCAGCAACATCTCTAAGTATTGGGTGTAAATTATTTTTTTCACCTTCCCATTCATTATAAAAATCAATTAATGTGGGAATTCTAGAACTAATCAATTCACCAAATTTAGTCATGCTTTTTTATTTATTATGGTCTTACAAATATAGTATTTTTATCAATAAAAATTTTTAAATCACAAAAAATTAGTTGTTTAACTAAATTTATAATACAATTATAAGAAAGACAATCTAATTCGTATTTTTACAAACAATAAATCAAAATTTATGTCAACAAAAAAACGACTCTTTTTACTCGATGCTTTTGCATTGATATTTCGTGGTTACTATGCCCTAATTAAAAATCCAAGTATCAATTCAAAAGGCATGGATACTTCAGCAATATTGGGTTTTACAAATTCACTTTTAGATGTGATTAGAAGAGAAAAACCCGATCATTTGGCTGTAGCTTTTGACAAAGGAGGATCGCAACAAAGAACAGAAGCTTATCCGGAATATAAATCACACCGACAAGAAACACCCGAAGCTATTAAGATTGCGGTTCCCTATATTCAAAAAATATTAAAAGCAATGCATATTCCCATTATTGAAAAATCTGGTTTTGAGGCTGATGATCTAATTGGAACACTTTCTGTTCAAGCAGAAAAAGCAGGGTATCAAACTTTTATGGTTACTCCTGATAAAGATTTTGCGCAGCTGGTAACTGATAATGTTTTTATGTATAAACCTGCTAGAATGGGTAATGGAATTGAAATATGGGGTGTTGATAAAGTAAAAGAAAAATTTGAAGTAGATGACCCGAAACAAGTAATTGATTATTTAGGTATGATGGGAGATGCAGCTGATAATATTCCAGGATTACCAGGTGTTGGAGATAAAACTGCCAAAAAGTTTATCAAAGAATATGGTAGTATGGAAAACCTTTTGGCGAATACAAATGATTTAAAAGGTAAAATGAAAGAAAAAGTGGAGGACAATGCTGAACTTGGAATTTTATCAAAACAATTGGCTACTATAATATTAGATTGTCCTGTTGAATTTCATGAAGAAGATTACGAATTAAATACTCCTGATTTTCAAAAAGTAACTGATATTTTTAAGGAACTTGAATTTAGACGCTTGCTTGAAAATATGAACCGTATTTTCAAAACAGAAATTGAAACTATAGCTATTTCTCCACAAAAAGAACAAAAAGAGATTACAAAAACTACCAATGTTCAAAACCAGCAGTTAGATATTTTCGCTACTCCTGTAGGAGATACTGAACAAGAAATAAATAGTGGTTTTAAAGAAATCGAAAACACAGATCATTTTTATCAGTATATCAATACAGACTTGTCAAGAAACCTATTGATAAAAAAATTGATGCAACAAAAATCAGTTTGTTTTGATACAGAGACGACAAGCTTAAATACTTTTGAAGCTGAATTGGTTGGAATTTCATTTTCTTTTGAAAAAGGAAAAGGTTATTATGTTGTTATTCCTGAAGACAGAACAGAAGCAAATGTTTTTTTAGAAAAGTTAAAGCCCTTTTTTGAAAATGAAAACATTGAAAAAATCGCACAGAATTTAAAATATGATCTTAAAGTACTTTTAAATTATGGAATTGAAGTTAAGGGAGTGTCATTTGATACTATGATTGCCCATTATTTGATCAATCCGGATATGAGACATAATATGAATGTTTTATCCGAAACATATC
>DAOVTF010000140.1 GCA_030633225.1 Flavobacteriaceae bacterium | reverse complement strand
GTGAATTTTTCATTTGGAGCGGGAGATTTAAAACAAAAAGATATTCAAATTATTACTGAAAAAATTACAGAAGGAGTAAATTGGAATTCCATTATTCCAACTACAATATTTTTTATTTTCATATTTTTTGGTGGAATTTATATGATTAAATAAGTTGATGCAGAAATGGTTTTGAGCAAATTAAATTTTAAAACTGCTACCTATAGTTATAGTTAATACGGGTTTTGGCGCTTAACCCAAAGTGAAGTACATAAAAAAATTGGCTAATCGATTTCCGTTTACTTTCTATTCCAAGAAACAATTAACTTTCAACAAACAACTACTTTTTCAAACTTTTCAAGCTTTCTTCTAACATGACTATTTTAGCAATAGCATCTGCTTCTTTTTTACGTTCATTTGCTATTACTTGCTCTGGCGCATTATTAACAAAACGTTCGTTGCTTAGTTTTTTATGAACAGAATTTAAAAAACCCTTAGCGTACTTTAATTCTGTTTCCAATTTTACAATTTCATCCTCAATATTAATACTATCCCCCATTGGAATAAAATATTCGTTAGATTTTACTCTAAATGAAAGTGCTCCTTCTTGTTTTTCGTTTACATATTCTAATGTAGAAACATTTCCAAGTTTTTTAATGATCACATCAAAATCTTGATTTGTCTTTTCATTATTTAAAATAAAAAGTTCAACAGAATCTTTGTTTGGGATATTTTTGTCTTTTCTAATTGTTCTAATTCCGGATATTACATTAGAAGTAAATTCAAACTGTTTTATTAAATTTTCATCTTTACTTTTTACTTTAGGCCATTGAGTTATTATTAATGCCTCATCAACCTTTCTATCTTTGATCAATTGCCAAATTTCTTCTGAAATAAACGGCATAAATGGGTGTAATATCTTTAAAATTTGTTCAAAATTAGATATTGTTTGTTTGTAGGTTAAGACATCTATCGGACTTTGATATGCAGGTTTAACCATTTCAAGGTACCATGAAGAAAAATCATCCCAAATAAATTTGTAAGTAGTCATTAATGCCTCTGAAATACGATATCCTTTATATGATTTTTCTAAATCCCTAAGTGCTTTTTCCAATTTAGCATCAAACCATTTAATAGCTTGTTTAGCAGAATCGGGTTGTTTTATATCGGCTGAAACTTCCCAACCTTTCACCAAACGAAATGCATTCCATATTTTATTTGAAAAATTACGTCCTTGCTCACAAAGCTCTTCATCAAAAGGTAAGTCATTTCCAGCTGGTGAGGTCAACAACATCCCTACCCTTACCCCATCGGCTCCATATTTCTCCATCAACTCAATAGGGTCTGGAGAGTTTCCTAAAGATTTTGACATTTTTCTACCTTGTTTGTCTCTTACAATTCCGGTAAGGTAAACATTAGAAAATGGCTTTTCTCCTCTATATTCATATCCGGCTATAATCATACGCGCTACCCAAAAAAATATAATTTCTGGTGCAGTAACCAAATCACGAGTTGGATAATAATATTTAATTTCTTCATTTTCAGGATTACGAATTCCATCAAAAACAGATATTGGCCATAACCAAGATGAGAACCAAGTATCTAAAGCATCTTCATCTTGCTTTAGATCATTAGCAGTAATATTTTTTCCTGTTTTTTCTTTAGCAAGAATAACTGCTTCTTCAATAGTTTCTGCAACTACAAAATCATTAGGACTATCGCTATAATAAAATGCTGGAATACGATGACCCCACCATAATTGTCTTGAAATATTCCAATCGCGAACATTTTCCATCCAATGGCGATAAGTATTTTTGAATTTTTCCGGTACCAACTGAACCTCATCTTCCATTACTGCCTTTAAAGCAGGTTCAGCAAGATCTTTCATTTTTAAAAACCATTGAATAGAAACCTTAGGTTCAATTATTGCACCAGTTCTTTCAGATGTACCTACCTTATTTTGATAATCTTCTACTTTAACAAGAAATCCAGAACTATCCAATTCTTTAACAATTTCTTTTCTAACAACAAATCTATCTTTCCCTTGATAATGCAAGCCATGTGAATTTAGAGTGGCATCATCATTAAAAATATCTAAAACATCTAATTGATGCTTCTCTCCTATTGTTTTATCATTTGGATCGTGAGCCGGAGTAATTTTTAAACAACCCGTACCAAATTCCATATCAACATATTCATCTTCAATAATTGGAATAATTCGATTAGCAATAGGAACAATTACTTTTTTGCCTTTCAAATGTTTAAACCTTTCATCATTTGGGTTGATACATACAGCAGTATCTCCCAAAATGGTTTCGGGTCGTGTAGTCGCAATAGTAACAAAATTATTTTCACCTTCAATTTGATAGCGTAAATAATAAAGTTTACCATTTTTTTCAACATGAATTACTTCTTCATCAGAAACTGTAGTTTTAGCTTCAGGATCCCAATTCACCATTCTATAACCACGATAAATCAACCCCTTATTATATAAATCAATAAAAACCTTGGTTACAGATTCAGATAAATCATCATCCATTGTAAACTTTGTACGTTTCCAGTCACAAGAAGCTCCAAGTTTTTTTAATTGTTCTAAAATTATACCGCCATGCTTATGTGTCCAGTCCCAAGCATGTTTTAAAAATTCTTCTCGGCTAAGGTCTAACTTATTTATCCCTTCTTCCTTTAACTTAGCTACAACTTTAGCTTCCGTAGCTATTGAAGCATGATCTGTACCTGGCACCCAACATGCATTATATCCCAACATTCTCGCACGTCGAATTAAAACATCTTGAATAGTATTATTCAACATATGCCCCATATGCAAAACGCCTGTAACATTTGGCGGAGGTATTACAATAGAATACGATTCTCTTTCATCTGGACTTGAATAGAAGTAATTATTATCCATCCAATATTGATACCATTTGTCTTCAACTTTTGAAGCATTGTATTTGGTTGGGATATTCATTTGATAAATTTTTGTAAAATAGTGTGCAAAATTACAATAATTTACTTTGATTTAAGTTACTATTTTATTGGAAAAAGTATTAATTTTACGAAAATCTAGAATCATGAAAAAAGTAATTATCTTATTATTTGTTGGATTAATTTCCTTAACAATTAATGCACAAACTAAAGAAGAAATAAAATCAGATTTTACAGGACCGGTATTTGAATTTGAAAATGAAGTAATTGATTATGGTGAAATTGCTCTAAATTCAGATGGTAATCGTGTTTTTAAATTTAAAAATATTGGTAAATCTCCACTTATAATCACTACTGTAAAAGGAAGTTGCGGTTGTACCGTTCCAACAAAACCTGAAGAACCAATTATGCCAGGTGAAAGTGGTGAAATAAAAGTAAAGTATGCAACAAATAGAGTTGGACCTTTTGCAAAAACTGTAACTATAACTTCAAATGCATTTGAAACAACTAAAATAGTTAGAGTAAAAGGAAGAGTTTTGGAAGCTAAACCAGATGAATTACAAAAGGAAAAAAGTATCGTCTCTGATAAAAACTAAATTTATTTTTTAAAATTTAAATAGCCCTTTTATAGGGCTTTTTTTATATCTGATATTTTGCATATTGAAATAAAAATAATAGAAAATATAATAATTTATCTCAAAACATACTTTTTAAAAAAAAAGAATATTTAAGATGCTTACCATCTCTATCAACCAATAGTTTTATTTTTTTATTTTCTTTTTGAGATAAATTTTGAATAATTTCTTCCATTTTTTTGTTATAAGCAGGTTTTCCGTTGATTTCTAAAATAAAGTCACCAACCAATAAACCAGAAATTTGAGCAGGTGAACCATCTCTAATAAATGAAATTTGATAACTGGGTTTATATGCTAATCCATAACTGTAAATAATTTCTGTTATAGAATTACCTTCCATTGAATTATTCTCTGAAAATCTAGATCTCTTTTCTTTAACAAGCATTTCGCCACCATAAACAATCTCAATTCCACTTTTATTATATAAAAATGAATTATTAAAAAAACCATTTTTCTTTAAGGTTATTTTCCTTCCTGGATAGTCATAATAAACATTAAATCTTTTCAATATTTCAGCTCCTAAGGTACCATTTCGTTCTTTATTTAGTTGCGTAGTTAGTATAGATGTTGAATCTGGGTAAGAAACCGGTGCATTTTCAAAAATATAATCACCAATTTTCAGTTTACTTATTTTACTTCGTATTCCATGAATGTCACCATTTAATCCTCTACCTAAAAAATCTCTATAATTATTTTCACCAATCATAATCTTAGGATGTGTGTTTTTAAAAAGCCACAATGCATCTCCACCACCTGAATCTATTAATAATTTCACCTCAAATTCTTCTCCTAAATAATTTTCAACAAAAACATTAATAAAGGGTTTTTGACCGTAAAAATCTAAAGGTAATGTGGTACACTTATCACACTTTTTATATTTGAATTTTTTTGGATCATAAAATGTAATTTTTTTTGATGAGTAATTTACCTTGACTATAAAATTTTTAAAAAGATCTCCTCCAATAATTCCATTTATATCAATTCCCATTTTTGCCGAAAGGTCAAATAGGTTGTCAATGATAATATACATAGTATGATTAGGATTGATAACATTTTTCAATCTAAATAAATTATTCTTTGATACCAAAGCATTAATTGGCTCTCCCTCACCTAAACCTCTTAATTGTATTTTTTTTACACTGTTTATGGTTAATGAATCTGAAAATTTCAAATTAAATAAAATAGTTTTTTCAATACCGGTATCTAATAAAAAGGATAGTTCTTTCCCGTTAACCTCTGCAGTAATAACTATTAAATTATTGACTAATTTAAAAGGAATGGTTACACTTTCATTATTCTTTCCAACAATATGAAAGTCACTTTGAGCAATTGTAGAAAAAGTAATAAGTAAAATTAATAAACTAATTTTCTTTAATTTCATAGGTGTTACAATAACATCATATCAATTTACTGTTAAATTGATTAGAAAAATAATTTTTAAGAAAACTTTAGCTTTTGTTTATAGAATTTAACTCAAATTTAAAAAAAACCTATAAACCTGAGTTCTACGAGAGATTTGAATACAGGTTATAAGTAAAAATGCATTTCTAATTAAAATAGAAATGCATTTTTAAACAAATATTAATTTCAAAATCACTCTTTAAATAAACCATTTATTTTATCAAGGGTAAATGGAATCATTTCTTTTGCAATAGTATAGGCAATAAAATATTTACGCGTTGACCTATTTGCAAGTAATAATGTTTTAATCATTTTTGATCCCGACCGTCCATCTTTAGAAGATAAACTGTTAAACAAAGAACTTTTTACAGAATTTGAACTACCTCCACCAAATAACGATGAAGATATCTTTACTAAGGGATTATTCTTAAAAGATGTCTCCTGCTTTTTTATATCTTGTTTAATTTGTTGTTTTGCGAATTTTAAATCTTCAAAATTTTCAATATTATATTCGTATTCTGCCATAATCTAAAATAAGTATCAATTATCAAGTAATTCATCTTCTGCTTCTAAAGCAGCTTTCACAATTTTATCTTTCACTTTAGTATCAATTGAATTCTTTATAAAAACAAAATAAAGAATAAAAATCAATAAAAATATTCCACCAACAATAGCAAAGCCTAGAGCAATATTATTGTAATATTGACCTATCCAATAAGCCAGTGCAATACTAAACATGAATAAAATACCTAAGCCCATCAACAAAATTAAAAAAGAACTAATGAGTCCAGCTGTTAGGCTTGCTAAAACACTAACTAATTCTAATTTAACAAGTTGTAGCCTATTTTCAATGTATTCTTTAAGTAAATCAACCATAACTACTATTTAATAATAATTAGGCGTTTTTAACTTCAGCTTCCATTGCTTTAGCTTCTTTTTCTAAATCTTTATATTTAGATTTTAATTCACCTTCAAGATCTT